>JAISWS010000221.1 GCA_031270725.1 Syntrophomonadaceae bacterium
TGTTCGCGCGGAACGAAAGCGGAGCAATAGTCGTTGAAAACGCCTCACTAAACGCAATTCATAAAGCGCAGAAGGCTTTTGAGGGCGTCGCGGAGGAGCTTGGCTATCCCAGTGAGGACGAAATACAATCTTGGGTCGATGAAGTCCGTTATGGGGAGGGCGCAAGAGTTGAAAATCCTTGTTGACACTAACATCCTGATTTCAGCGATGCTCTACCCAAAATTCAGACCGGCAACGGCGCTCTGCCACGCTGCTGATAACCACGAACTTGTCCTCAGTGACTACAACATCACCGATGAAGCTCCTCGAAAGCTGATTGCCGACCCGAAAGACGCGCCGATTCTGAACGCCGCGATACTCGCGGATGTGGACGTCATCGTCAGCGGCGATAAGCATTTCCTGTCGCTGAGTTTAGAACGGCCCAAAGTTATAATATTTTGAAATTGTTTTATCAGGAAAATGAAGCGTGGACAGCGGATCTACACCGCGACTGAATAGCCTCGAAATAAGGTTGCGAATTGTTGATAGATTCTATCCAAGCAGCAAAACCTGTTGTGTCTGTGGGAACATAAAAACAGACTTAAAGTTAAAAGATAGGGTTTACGTCTGTGACTGTGGCAATCAGATGGACAGGGATTTAAACGCCGCTATCAACCTTGAGAGATGTGATCAATATAAAACCGCTTAGAAATGATTCATACAGTGGGCTAACACGGAAATTTACGCCTGTGGAGTGTTATACCAAACTGTAGTAGCCTCGGCCAGGCAGGACACATTGAAACAGGAAAACTCTAAGTACATAAGTTCTATATGTTTTAGTTAGCAGTAATCCTCCGCTTTTTCATACAGTTTACTATAATACGAGGAGACACACAGTGATTTTTAAAGAAGCCTTACTTATAAAATACGGAGAGATCAGTCTGCGCGGGGATAACCGTCGCTTGCATGAGAAACGCCTGCTGCGCATTATCCGCCGGAGGCTTTCGCGGTTTGAAGGTCTGCGGGTAACGCGTGAGAACGGCCGTTTCTATGTGGAATCGGACGCGGAGGATTTCGATTATGAGAGCGTAATGCCGGTCGTTTTCAAAGTGCTGGGTATAGTTGGGATCTGCCCCTGCCTTATGACCGACGAACGCGGGATAGGGGATATTTGTGAAACCGCGCTTTTCCATATGAACCGGGCGTACACGGGCAAGCCTTTCACGTTCAAGGTAAAGACGCGCCGCGCGAATAAATCGTACCCCATGCGTTCACAGGAGATCTCGGCGGCGGTGGGAGAATATATTTTGAACGGGATGGAAATGTCCAAAGTGGACGTGCATAACCCGGATGTAACACTGTGCGTGGAGATAAGAAATCACATATATGTTTACGCGGACACCGTGAAATCACTGGGCGGTCTGCCATACGGCTCGTCGGGCAGAGGAATGTTGCTGCTGTCGGGCGGTATCGACAGCCCTGTAGCTGGATTTTTAATGGCGAAGCGAGGCGTCGATGTAACCGCCGTATATTTTCACTCGCCCCCGTATACCTCGGAGAGGGCAAAGGAGAAAGTGACCGATTTGGCGAAGGCTTTATCGGCGTACACGGGATATTTTAAACTCTATGTCGTTCCGTTTACGGACACGCAGTTGTGCCTGTACAAGCAGGTTCAGCCGGAGAAACTGACGCTTTTGCTCAAACGGGCTATGCTAAGGATCGCCGAGATTCTCGCCGAAAAAGAAAAATGCCACTGCCTCATAACCGGCGACAGCGTGGGGCAGGTCGCCAGCCAGACCACACAGAGCCTTGCCGCCGTTGAAACCGCCGTTACAATGCCGATACTGCGCCCGCTGGCCGGTATGGACAAGCAGGAGATTATCGAGCTGGCGCGCAAGATAGAGACCTATGACATATCCATCCGCCCATACGAGGATTGCTGTACCATATTCGTGGCTGAACATCCGGAGACAAAGCCAAAAAAGGCGGCCGTGGAAGCCGCCGAAAGGCATGCGCAAGGGTTGGAGGAAGCGATCGCGGAAGCGGTTGCTGGCGCGGAGATAATAGAGGCGGAGGCATGAACCTCGTGAGAAGAATCACTCCGCGTTGGCTTTAAGTGCTTCGCTCATGGCGATTTTATCCAGCTTTCTTCACAGACACTAAAGGAGAAGAATGGATAACGCAATAATTAATAAGGATTGGATCAAATTGATCTTAATACGAAAACCCTTATGGTTAGGCTCATTGATTTAGTTAATAACCCTGATTTTTCATTCACCTGTGAAGAAACAATCAGGACAGTTGATTTCAATGGGAATCTTCAAGCCATTAGGGCACTTGATACCCAAGAAAAATATATACCGATGCAAACGAAGGTGTTTAATTCTGAAATTTATGTGTTTAACAACAAAAGGTCAAGCGTCGCTATTCAATGGCATCTACAACAATATCCCGTGCTACCATAATGGCAAACGCCAAATCCTACCATTCGTCGAACTTTACTTGAGTACGTATGAATCCACGCAAACAAGCAGCTACGATAAGGTAGCAAATATGATACGTTCTGTGACTCCCGAAAAAGCTTTAATAACCAGGCTTGAGTAACTCCATTTACTCTCAAATACACCATTGTCTTGCACTACCGAGATTTTCGAGTCTGTCCAGTGCCATGATTAATAGGTATTGGATTACCGTTTTCTTGCCAAAAACAATTAAACAGTAAATAATCTAGACGAGGGAGTAACCAAAATGAAAAAGGCTATATTGTTTATGCTTGTTTCCGCAGTCTCTATGTTATCCGCGAATGTTATCTCTGTATCCGCTTTGGAGCAGACGCGCGTTGAAAAATCGCAGTTAAAGCAGTTTGCGGGCAAAACTGCGGTTGTAACCACAAACATCCAACTAAGCCAGCCATATACTTTGACATACAGCGATGGGGCTGCTTATACAGATGTCCTTCAACCTCTGGTTTCCGGATATAGTCTAAAAAAGGGCGACATAGTTATTGTAATGGAAGAATCGGGTTCCAGCTATAGGGTAACAATACCCGCAACAGGGGATGCTGAGATAATAAGCGGTTTTCTTGAAAAAAGGTATGTTAGCTATGATAAAACACTCATTTTAAACGCAAATCAGTGCGGTTTCAAAAATGTTGTAGGTTACAACAGCACTACAAACGCAGCAAGCAGAATATCAGGAAACAGCGTTATTTATGATAGATCAAATGGCAGGCTTCTGGTAACGCTTCCTGGCGGCGATCCAACACAGTATTGGATTAACGCGAAAGACGCCAGTTTCAACTACGATAGGACTGTTACAGATATATCACTGACAGCGTATAACGAATTAATGGACAATAACAATACGCCGCTGACAACTGTAGAGCTAAAAGTAACCATGAATAAACTGCAATACACAGTAAACGGTTCTCCAGCTATGTTTGATGTTGCCCCATACTTGGACACGAAAGCCAATAGGAGCATGATCCCAATGCGTTTTATCGCGGAGGCCTTTGGAGCTAAGGTGGTTTGGGACGACGCGACAAAGACACAGATAATCACGCTGAATGGCAAAACGTTCAAACTAACACAAAATGCAGCCTTGCCTGATGGGATGGGGACACCAGTGTTAGTAAAGGATCGTTTTTTTGTCCCCCTGCGCTATGTTTCCCAAGAACTCGGCGCCAGGGTGGATTGGGATAACGCTACTCAAACAAATACAATTATTTACGAAAAATAATATGGGGAATGTATTTTTAACCGTGTAAATGGTATTAACTCCTGATTGTCAGGCCATACTTTAGATACGGCATAATCGGGGCAACGCAGGGGTGCGACCCCACGCTTGCCGTAGCTTAACTGG
>JAISWS010000042.1 GCA_031270725.1 Syntrophomonadaceae bacterium
CCAAATGCTGCCATAAAAACGCTTCGGCTGACAATTAAAACTATAATCATTATACACAATATTATCAAGAGTAGTTTTCTTAAAAAACTACCAGCCATTTTCGTCTTTAAAAAGCCATATTCAATAATCTATCCAAAAATTACAATAAATTAATTATGCTTTCATACCCGCTGATTGACCCGCAAAGTGCAAAAACCGCACCGGCGGCAGAAAAACGCGGCACAGACAGGGTGAAAAACTAAAGGCCGTAAGGATACAATGAGTCGTTCGGTTCATTTACTCAATGTTAGAGTCCATACCGCCAACATCCATGATACTGTTGCGGACGGTGATGTTTTCAAAAGCCCGTTGGTAAAATATGGGTTACTGTGTTGGCACCGTTTATCACGGGACATTCGCAAACACTGTCCTGTCATTTGGGAAAACCGTTAAAATACCTGAAACTTATTTTTTTTACATTTACGGAATACGCTCGTAAAGTGTCAGTCCGGAGATACCGCACAGCGCGGCGCTCCGGGAAGGGTTGATGGCGCCGGGGACACCAGCGGCGATAAATATCCTCAAAGTTTTCCGGCAGTGCCAGAGGTTTTTTGCCAAAATGGATGCCCCGCGTTTTGGTGGCCTACATTAGCACGACGGGCTCTACAATATCGCTAAAGGAGCGGACGTCGCGCCGGGTATTATGAAAATTGAGCAAAGCAAGCCCGCCGGCGCTAACGGGGATAAACAGATTGCCTGCTGACAGAACGCGTAATTTCACAGGAGCCAATTATGATTATGTGGCGGGAACAAAACCTGCGTTTAAAATAACATACATCATTAATGGCCGCTAAGTATACACTCCTGCCGTTCAGCATTTCGCTGGCTGTGGAAAATGGCGAAGGAGCGAATTCTGTTGCGGATATTTTTGCAGGAATAAACGGGGCAGCGCCGGCGTTTACGGACAGGCTGCTCATCCCCGGCGATAACCTGTACAGTAGCCGCGTCAGATATTTTTTGTGTGGGAAATATTTTTCAGAAAAGGCTGTTGCTCTTCTAATGCGAATCTTTAAGGCGTTCAAGAAAATCATTTAATATTCGGGCGGTCAGACCCCAAATGACTTCGTTCTTGTATTGGAAAAAATAAACAATATTGACCGCGGCTCTAAAAGGATAATCTCTCCCCTGCGGAATCAGTTCAAAAGGGAAATCCTTGTCAAATACCTGGTACTGCCTGATTTTTTCCGTTCGCGGTTCGCAGGCTTGCAGATAATCTACAGGCACCAGTAAAATTTTTTCTACTTCATGGGGATTGGGATTTAAATGCTCTAAAGTTTTTATAAACGACAAAATAGGGTAAACCATAAAATTAAACGGGGTTAAAAAAATATCCAAATCAGCTATGATGGTGATGTCCTCAGATAATAAGCCCAGTTCTTCGCAAGTCTCCCTGACAGCGGTTTCCTGGAGGCTGCTGTCGGATTTTTCCTGTGATCCGCCGGGGAAACATATCTCTCCCGGTTGACGCTTCATATTTAAAGCGCGTTTCTCAAACAGGATACATAACTGCTGTTCCTCATTGTAGACTAACGGCAGCAGGACTCCTGTCTTTATACTGTTTTTATGGCCTAATATATTACGCTGATTATTTTTAAAAGTCCGGATTATTTTGTTTAACAATTGTTTGCCCACCTGATAGAAATATGTTATTATCAACAATGTAATTATTATAACATTTTATATTTTATAATTAAAATTAACAGCGAAAAGTTTTAAAGTTTATTTTTTAACGTTTCGCGATGAATCGTTCTCTGGATTAGGAGGAAGGAGAAAATGAGTAAATTTAAATTAGAACATGACGAAACAACTTTGCTTATTATTGATCTTCAGGAAAAATTACTGCCGGCAATGAAAGATAAGGAAAAAATATTGCGCAATTCGCAAATATTGTTGTCTTTGGCAAAGGAGTTTGATTTTCCGGTAATTGTTACCGAGCAATATCCTAAGGGCTTAGGAGTTACAGTTACAGAGATTCAATCGGTCTTGCCGGAAGCGCATTATTTAATTGAAAAAGTGTCTTTTTCAGCATGGGATCAGCCATTGCAGGATGCTTTTAAAAAAATCGGCACTGGGAAAAGCCGCACTTTATTAGTAGCGGGAGTGGAAAGCCATGTTTGTGTTTTCCAAACAGTCCGTGACCTGTTAGAACGCGGATATAACATACATGTGGTGAGTGACGCGGTTGGGTCTCGTTTCGAAGAAAATTACCAAAACGGGATAAATTTGATGCAAAATATGGGAGCGATAATAACCGATACGGAAACGGCAGTTTTTGACTGTTTGGTTAAAGCCGGCGGACAGAGTTTCAAAAACCTTTCCGCGCAAATAAAATAAGAGACCTGATGGCAGAGCCTGCATAATTATAGGCACTTCCGGCAGTACCCCTTCAAAACGCCCAAATTTTTACTTTCCAAATAAATTCCGAGATACAGATGTTTTTTAAGGACACGTTCTTGCAAACGCCAAAATATAGGAGTTTCGGGGCACAGGATAAAGAATCCTAATATTACGCTACTTGTGGTAGATATAAAAGAGTGTAGCATTATACTACATTCTTTTATGTTTTTTATGTTAAAATTTCTCGGATAGCAATTCTCTTTCCATTTTGTTTGTATCATTAAATAATACCTTTATCAATAAAAAAACTCTGCTGCGTCATGCTGTAAACTATTTTGCCATGCTAAACTGCTTGAATGGTGTCGTCATGTCAAAAGCCTTTGATATGACAAATAAAAAAATGTGCGTTCCTGCGTATTTTATTTTTGGGCATACTTTGGGCGCTTATAAAGATTTCCTTATTTCTTCGCTTATTTGCCGCAACTGACTGGGAGGTAAATTAGCTGAACCGGAAACTGTTATTTGGTAACGTTTCTGGTTGCGAGTGACTTCCCATTGTATATCTTGTATATCTATATCAGCGGAGGTATTTTCATCCGTTGCCGCTTCATAGTTTTCATCGTCTGTCGAAGGTTTTTTTATAGGAACAGTTGCTGCCGCAGGGTTATTATCTTTACTCTGACTCTCTTCCGGCAACTCTTCATCCGCTGTGGGAATTTTTTCAGAGTCCGCAGTATCGGTCTCAGCGGCGGGCGGATTGTCGGCCGAACTGTCAGTACCATTGCCAGCAGCGGCAGTATTAGTTGTATTGTCCGTTGTTCCGGCGTCAATGCCGTTGCCGCGGTTATTTATATTTTGGTCATTGACAGGTAAATCTGACGACGAGTTTATATCTGACTGTGACATTAAATCCATATCCTGAATAACATCTGCTTCCGGAAGGACAGGGCTTTCAGGTGAGCTATTATCTATTTTCAAGATTTGCAAAGAAAAATTTTCCCCGGTAGCCGCAATATTATAAATTATAGTTAACTCTTGTTCATCGGTATTGATAGTTTGACTGGCCGTATACCTTTCGGATAAATTGACCGGAACCGGATAGTCGGCGAAATCCGGAGGTAAAAATACGCTGTTATTGCTGCGGCTGGGCTCCGGTTTACTGGGTTCGTCAGTCTGATTTATATAGTCATAGCTATCTGCGGCAGACGTTTCGTAATCTTGCCGGAAGTTGCCGGTTTTATCAGAAGCGCTTGCCGATACGGCAGGGGAGGGTACGGTATTATTCACGGGTTTTATTTCATCGGCCGCGCTCAAAATAATATCCTGAGAGGTATTTTCGCCGGCACTCTGTTTTTGCGGAGGAGATTCAGCAGTGATATCCGCGATTTGTGTATTATCATGATTGACAGGTATTCCATAAAAATAAAAAATCAGCAGCAGGCACGCCACTACCATCAAAGGAGCGGTAATAGCGCTGATTTTTTTTACAAAATGTTTCCAATTATTTAACGAAGCCAATTGAGCCTTATTGTGATTCTGATATATAGTATTCATAATCCTGGCAGTAAAATCTTCCGCCAGATCCGGGATATCTGATTTATTTTGCAATACGCCGTTTTCTACAACAGTCAGACGGTATGTCCGGGCACAATTTTCACATTCAAGGCAATGCTTATCCAATGTTTTTTCTAATGATTTGGGTACATTATGGTCGGCATAATCCCAAAGATGTTTATAAAATTGCTGGCAATTCATCTTTCAGCCCCCTAGCTGTCCATTTTTCAACTACCGATTTACGTAAAGCTTTTCTGGCTCGATGTAAACGTACTTCAACGATTTCTCTGCTGACATTCAGAATATCGGATATTTCACTATTATTAAGATCCATTTGGTAACGCATTACTAAAATTATCCTGTATCCGTCGTTCAATCCCTGTAAAGCGGAGTTTATTTCCGCCTGTAACTCTTGCTTTTCCACTTCTGTTTGCGGATCCGGAATTTTGGAAGAAGCATTTAAGTTAAAATCCTTTTCCAAATTTTCATCGTAGCTAATATTTATGACTTTTTGCTTTTTCCTGAGAGCGGTAATAGTAGTATTTATAGCAATTCTCTGAATCCAGGGTTTAAATTTTTTACCGGAATCGAACTGATAAAGTTTTTCAAAAACGGTTAAAAATACTTCTTGGGTTATATCTTCCGCTTCCTGATAATGACCTATGATTCTATATACGATAGTAAATATTAACTTTTTATAGCGCTCTACTAATTCCTCAAAGGCTGATAAGTTACCCCGCGTTACCTGTTGGGTTAGAACTTCATCGCTGACCATTATAATTCTACCTCTCCTTGAAAAATAAGGATCTATTATAATACATTATAAACAAACTATTCTTTCATTAAATATAACATTCAGTAAAATAAGATAATATTATTATGAGTGTTTACATAAGTATACTAGTATTTTTGTTTTTTGGCGTATATTAATACAAATTTTAATAAAAAAGACCTTTATCCGTATTTGTTATTAATGAAAATGAGCGCCGTCAACTATTTTTTCGCAGGCGTATAAGTTTAGACAGGCGGCGTAATTACGGGTTTCCAATAATGCTTTAAATGTAAGCTGTAAATAATAAGCCTGCCGGAGTAATTCCGGTCATTACCGGGAAATATTTATTTGCAATATTATGGAACTAGTAGCCGGTGACATCTAAAACTTTACAAAACAGAACCCCCTTTCTCTGCCGTACCCTATTTCAGGGGGGGGGCATCTTGTGCCCGCTCCCCGAGGGGAGCGGGGTATGCGATGAGCAGAGCGACGCGGCAAGCGTCTGCGCTCGGAACGGGTGCAATGACGCGGAGATATATCCTATATAGATTTAGCTGTTACAGAGTCTACTAGCTTAAAAAGTAAAAAAAACGGAAAGATTTTGTATTTTTGAGTAACAATGTCGTTTATAAAGGCTCTGATAACAATTTTTGAGATGATCGCGGTTGTAACGCGGTTGTAATTAAAATAATTCTGTTTTAAAATATAATTTGTGTAACGATTTTCTAAAATTAATGTAACTTAGTAACGGACAGGAGGTAACTTTATTGATTACCAGGTTATTGATGGACATAAAAACATTGATTGCCGATTTGGCGTCTACTCTTATACTGGGAAAAAATAAAGACGCTGCCAGCATAGCTTTGACACTTTCCGAGAAAAGCAGGGCATTAGCGGAGGAACTGGCTAAATAACGCTGTTTATTGTGATTTAATATAATAATTGCTGTTGTGAAAGGGTTTGCGTTTAAGTAAATCCTTTTTTCACGAAACATTCTTTAGCATTCGTACGATATATTTGAAAAGAGGATATTAATGTGTAAAAATATCTGTAAGAAAAAATAATTATCGCCTGAAGAAGAAATAAAAAAGGGGTTCAGGCTCATAAAAAAAGGATTATACTGCGTTTTTAATTAATTACTGAAGGAAGTACTATAAAAACCGGTAAAAGTTAGTTGTTGAGGAATAATGGATATGCTGACCACTATTAAAGATAATCTGGCTGTTCAAAAGATAATAGATGAACATGATATCGTTAAATTCAGGAAGTACATAAACAAAAAATATTCCGGATTTGACGATGATGACTGTGCGCGAACTTTAGCCAAAGCTATAGTGGGTATTCTGAATAAAGAATTAAGTTTTTTCGGAGAAGATCACCGGACGGACCTTAGTAAAAAAATATTTTCCAACGCTCTGCGGAAAGACGAATTTATAATAACAAAATATGATGTTTTTCTGGCGGGCATAGAAAAAGCGGTTTATGATAATCATTTAATAGAACCTTTATGCACATGGGTGAACGCCCATAAGGACGACGAAGTTCTCATAAAAATATTGTTAAATACATTATCTGGGTTTCAGACGCACGTTTCGGACGACGGACTTGCCGATGAAAATTATTTACAGAAATTGATTTTAAAGACGCTGGAATTAATCTCACTGGCTCAGGCTGAATCTGAAGTGAATGAAAAAATATCAGCGTTAAACGATTCGTTGTCCCTGAAAAATAAAGTTTATGATACGGATGCGGTTGCCGCTAAGAAGCCTAGGCGCAAGCAGCCGCAAAAGCTGAATATATTTTCCGTGTATCCGGTCAGGAAAAAAGAAGTTCCCGCTGTTTTTTCCAATGAAAATGAAGCGGCTGAAAAAAAAGGGACATTGGATTTGCATAAGCCTTTGTTCGGGCGCTGTCTGGAAAATGTCAAAATCATTTATCAAAAAATTCATGGCTACAGATTTTCACAAATGGCAGCCCTGGGCTTAATTGTTTTGTTCTTATTGTTGCCCTTGAGTTTATTTTTTAAATGGATAAATTCTTTCAATTATTCTGATCTGCCGGTCAAAAATGTAAACGCTCAGGATGTTGTTGCTATCTCGACTAATTACGATATTCCGTTCGCTTATCGTTATAAACAGATAGATCAGGATTTATTGAGAAACTATTTACAAAACAAAAAATCTGTTCTCAGTTCGGAACCTTATTTCAGCGCGATTTTAAAAACCGCGGAAAAATACGACTTAAACCCTTTGCTATTGTTTGCGATAACCGGCCAAGAACAAAACTTTGTCCCTGTTGACGGCGCTGACGCTTTGAGAATTGCGAATAATCCTTTCAACGTTTACCATAGCTGGCAGAAATTCAATACGGATATAAGTCAGTCAACAGAGATTGCGGCTGTCACGATATTGAATCTTAGCAAAAACAGGCCTGCCGAAACTGATTTTTTAAAATGGCTTAACCTCGAGTATGCTGAAGACCAAAAATGGCATGAAGGGGTTGGTTATTTTATGCGCGATATGAAGCATACTGAAGAATAGCTGTTTATATAGGGATATAAATACAAAATTAGATATGTACATCATATAAATGCTCATATCTCGTAATGTATAGTTAAGGCTGGAAAATGGTATTGACAAATAATCACTTTTACTTTACATGTAAGTAATATATAATACGGTTTTTTATGTTTAATGAATAATGAGGTCGAATATTATAATGCTAGAAACTAATTTTTTAAAAAATGTTGCTCAGATAAAAATAATCAGAAATACCGCGTTTTT
>JAISWS010000129.1 GCA_031270725.1 Syntrophomonadaceae bacterium
ACACCTATTTCGGCAAAGACGTAAGCGCTTTGAACCTAGCGGAAGCTTCTCTGATAGCGGGCCTGCCGCAGCTCCCCAACACATACAATCCGTTTATTAATCTCGAAAAAGCCAAAAACCGGCAAAAAATGGTATTAAACAGCATGGTGGAAAACGGATACATTACCAAAAAAGAATACGAAGACGCTTTTAACCAGGAATTGGTTTTCAGTACTAAAACCTCCGCTTCTAATAGCTATGGTTATTACGTTGACGCTGTAATAGAAGAAGCTATAGGCATTTTGTCCGATAAGAACTATGACAACCCTTCGGAAACCATATATAGAGCCGGTTTTAAGATTTATACTTCCATGGACGCTGATTTACAGAGCCTGATGGAAAATACATACAGCCACGACGCCAACTTTCCCAGCGAACATACAAACGGCGCGCAGGTAGAAAGCGCCGCCGTAGTCATAGATCATTCCAGCGGCGAAATCAAAGCCTTGATCGGCGGCCGCCAGTACCAGCAGCAGCGGGGATTTAACCGGGCAACCGGCGCTTATCGCCAGCCGGGCTCGGTTATAAAACCCTTGACGGTATATAGCCCCGCTCTGGAGCAAGGTGTCATGCCCTATAAAATGTATAACGATTCTCCTTTGTCGATAAAAGTGGGCGATACGCTCTGGAAGCCGGTAAATTATGACGGCTCCTATCGCGGCCCTATTACTATGCGTACAGCGGTAAAATATTCTGTTAATACTTATGCGGTTCAATTGCTGCAAGATGTCGGCGTCCGTTACGCTTTCGACTACGGCAGAAAATTCGGCCTGGAATTAATAGACGCGCCCAGCAAAAACGATTTGGATTTAGCGCCGCTGGCTTTAGGCGGCCTTACTAACGGGGCGACTCCCGTACAGATGGCTGCCGCTTACGGCGCTATTGGCAATGGCGGCACCTATATTACCCCCACGCTAATTAACAGTATAGTAGGAGCCAACGGCTTGGAAATATACAGCCGCAACCCTGCTTACACCAAAGTAATATCGGAACAGGCCGCCTGGCTTATGACCAGTATGATGCAGTCGGTAGTGGAATCAGGAACCGGTACCAGAGCTAAGGTTTCCGGAGTGGAAACCGCCGGTAAAACAGGAACGTCAGAAGAATACGCCAATTCCTGGTTCTGCGGCTTTACTCCCCGTTATTCCTGCGCCGTATGGATGGGATATGACATTCAGCAATATTCAATGGACAATGTTTACGGCGGAACATGGCCGGCGCCTGTTTTCAAAACTCTTTTGCAGCAGGCCCACGTTCGTGAAGGCAGTACAACCTTTACCAAACCTTCCGGGATAACGTCCGTTTCTATTTGTTCAGTATCCGGCGATATTCCCGGGCCTGACTGCCCTCCCGATACTATAGTAACTGAATATGCCCTCGAAGACGCCGCTCCTAAAACAGTCTGCACTTTGCATAAATTAGTCTATATTTGTCCGGATTCGGGCAAATTAGCCGGTCCGTATTGTCCGAACCCTGAAGCGAGAATAAGCGGCCCGGATGATTACGTGGAAATTTGCGATATTCACACTAACGCCACCAGTTATGTGGTTAGAAACCAGATTGCCGTTTGCGCGGATCCGCGCCATGGAGACAGGCTGTATCGGGCTAATATTCCCCGAGAGGGCCAAACCGGCGGTTGTCCGGAAATAAAATATGTAATTGTCACCAGCGACGAATTACTGCCTCCCTATTGTCAACTGCCGGAACATCAGGTCCTTCCTGATTTGACGCAAACCAACCCTTTCCTTAACCAGGAAATTAATTCGGATGAAAAGGAGACTGGCGGGGAAAGCCCGGCGATAAACCAGTCTACCAATAATTATGACGATAATTCTTTTCCGGCTTCGGATGATGATTCTGATAATTCAGAACCTTTTATCTGATGGCAATGCGTTTCGCGGCGGGCGTTCGTTTATTTTAATTCTATTACAGTTACCCCATGCCCTCCTTCGTCAGGGCGTCCGTCGCGAAATGAACTTATGGAAGGATGAACCGCCAGATACCTTTGAAGCGATTTGCGCAAAGCTCCGGTCCCTTTCCCGTGGATAACTCTGACCATGGGTAACCCCACCAATACAGCGTCGTCTAAATACTTATCGAGCAGCTCCTGCGCTTCTTCAGCCAATTTCCCGCGCAAATCGATCTCGGAGGACATTTTTTGCGCTTTTTCCAAAAAACTGCTGTTGCGGAAGTTGTAGTTTTTACTCTCCTGTTCGTCAATGCGTTCCAATTGAAGGGCTTTTACTTCAAGGCGTATTATGCCTGCCTGGACTGTGACCTGCCCTTGCTGATCCGGTTTGGTCAAAACATAGCCCTTTTGTTTTATATCTTTTATAAAAACATAGTCGCCCGGCATTATATTAGTCAGGCTTTTATCGGGCTTAAGGCTCTCCTTATCACTGTTAATCCGCGGCTTGCCGCTGAGTAATTTTAACTTGCGGCGCCCTTGCTCTATTTCATGCCACTTAGGTATCTCCTGGCGTTTTTTCAAAACCTCTTTCAGTTCGCTTATGGCCTCATCTGCCTCCTGGCGTATCTCCCTAAGGTAAGCGTCGGCTTTTTCCTGAGCTTTGGACAGCAAATTTTCCTTTTCCTGACGCCATTTTTCCTTTTCATTAATTAGTAACTGCTTTTCTGTACTCAAAAAATGTTTCAGTCCGTCTAATTCATGAACCGCTGTTTCGTATTCCACGCGGCTGGCTTTGAGTTGCCGCAGCATATTGCCAATTTCCATTTCATTTCGCGGTACTAATTCGCGCGCTTTCAGTACCAGGCTTTTATCCAGCCCTAAGCGTTCGGCTATGGAAAAAGCGTTGCTCTGCCCGGGCATTCCCACCGTTAACTTATAAGTAGGCTGTAAAGAGAGCGGGTCGAATTCCACACAGGCGTTTTCCACTCTTTTATTTTGAAAAGCGTAATTTTTCAATTCGCTCTGATGAGTAGTAATAATAACCCGGGCGTCCTTTTGGCGCAATTCTTCTAAAACTACCCGAGCTAACGCCGCTCCTTCCGCCGGGTCGGTTCCAGCCCCCAGTTCGTCCAGCAAAACCAGCGAATTAGGTCCGGTTTGTTTCATAATAGCGATAATATTGCCCATATGCGATGAAAAAGTGCTAAGGGACTGTTCAATACTTTGTTCATCTCCAATATCCACATATATGTTATCAAATATCGCCACGCCGCTTTTTTCCTGCGCCGGAATAAACAACCCCGCCATGGCCATTACGGTCAGCAGTCCTAAAGTTTTTAAAACTACGGTTTTTCCGCCCGTATTAGGCCCGGTAATAACCAGCATATCAAAATCGCGGCCTAAAGTTATATTTATGGGAACAGCGTTTTTTCCCAGCAAAGGATGCCTGGCTCTGACTATATCCACAATCCCGTTTTTATTAATAAGCGGCCGGTAAGCGTCAAGCTCGTAAGCCAGCCGGGCCCGGGAAAAAATAAAATCCAGGCAGTTTAATATTTCCTGGCCGCATTTTAATTCTTCGCGGAAAACACTCACTTGGCTGCTTAGTTCGTTCAGTATTTTCTGTATTTCCCGCTGTTCTTCAGTTTGCATAGCGCGAATGTGGTTATTCTGCTCGACTACCGCCAGCGGTTCAATAAAAACAGTAGCTCCGCTGGCGGATTCATCATGTATTATTCCTCTGACTTCGTAACGGAACTCTTGTTTTACAGGCACTACATAACGTCCGTCCCGCTCGGTTATCAAAACGTCCTGTAAAGATTTTTGTTTATCCGGTGAGCGGATAAAATCCTGCAGGTAATTTTTAATTTTGGCGCGGGAAGCGTTTATCTGTTTGCGGATATTTCTCAAAGAAGACGAGGCGGTATCCTTGACCTTCCCTTCCTCATCGACGGCGGCTTCGATATTTTTTCTAAGTTCAGGATTATCCTTGAGTTTTTTAAGGTAACTTTCCAGACGGGGACAGGATTTTTTGCCCGCTGTCATTTTGCCCGCCAGTTTCACCGCATTTAGAACTTCAAATACAGCCCGCAATTCAAGAGACTGTAAACTGCCCCTTATATGAACTTTCGCTAGGTAATCGTCTATCATGGGAAGCTCGTAAAGGA
>JAISWS010000170.1 GCA_031270725.1 Syntrophomonadaceae bacterium
TCTGACCGCCGTCGGAGAATAAAAGACATGATGGACATGGGGTTGATTTCCTTTATCCTGGCCGAAGTTAAATGCTTAGGTCAGGCATACATTTGAATTGGCCTATCATGAGAATACCAGGCTTTTAAAACGGCTCTTTACAAGGGCCTTTTTATCGTGTCTTCGGTTTGCCGGCTAGGCTTATATTAAATTGTCAAGGTTCGGCCTTACTGTATCCATTATATGAGATGCCCAAATGGGGTGCAAGTTCTGTGTAGTTACGAAAAATTACTTCATTACATAAAATCCTCCTTAGATTCTGTATGGATATCAAGGAAAAAGCCAAATGCGCCGTATAACGCCTTTGGCTTTCATAATCATTCCTCTCTGAAACTGTCGCACTGAGTACCCTGCTTGTCATGAGCCTGACCGCCGCAGTTGCCGACAACTATATCATTCAGGGTACACAGCCTTGAACTGTCGCCATTGTACTTACATGTCTGAACATGACATTTAATTTCCTGATTGGACATTAATATGTTCCTCCCTTTCGTTTAGATTCCTTACAATATTATTATTGAATCTTAATAATAAAAATATTCGTGCTAAATAGCAAAAAGCGGGTTATAATTTAAATATTCACGATTGGAGGCCATATAATGTACTCACGTATAAGAGATTTCACATCAATAAGTATCGAAAATACTTCGTATATACTCAGCTATATTCAAAGCGGAGATAGGCTGCCCGTTTATTTCTACGTGCATAGCAAACCATGAATCATAAACGACTTCCTCTTTTGTCAATTGGATTAAAACATCGCGCCCGTTGCGATCTTCCCCAGTAAATTCAACAACCCCTATGTAGACATCTGAAGTGAAATATTTCCATTTTGGGTGTTTGAAATAACTATTAAATGCCTGGCCATATGTGACTTTCGAAGTATTTCCATACCTTGTTGAGTTTTTAACCTCATTGACCTTGGAGCCATAATATACCTGCCGGCCAATGAGAATGGCAACCGCGACGATTACAATCGCTATAAAACCTTTTTTACCCATCAGTTTCGCTCCTTATTTTGCCAACTCTTTTATAGATGTTTTTGGATCGGCCGCCTCAAACGCGTCTTTTACGCGTGCAATAAGGGTTTGCATAGTTTCCGTTCCAGTGGATACGCCGTTGTTTTCCATCCATTGCTCAATAGTCAGCCGGCCTGTAACGCTCCCATTATTATCAGAAAGGGTCAGCAGTGCGGTAAACGCCGTGGCAAGCGAATTGCCTTGCCGATAAACGATTTGATTGTCTTTCTCGGCCGCAATATAAAGATTGCCGACTACTTTTTTCGCTGTTGTTTCGGAAGTAACATATTTACGCAACTGCCCTTTTATTTCTGCAATTGACGCTGATGCGGTCATAACCCAAGCTGTGCCTGTTAAACGCTGCTGTTCTTGATAAGTCTTTTTCATGAAAACATTCCGATTCAGCGATCTGTCCATTGAACGAAAACCTTTTCTTATGAGAAATACAATCCCAATTATCACGATTAAACCAATGAAACCCAGCAAATTATACATCTTTACATTATACATCTTTACACGCCTCTCCTTTTTTCTATTGAGCCGATGATTTCTCCCGCTGATTCAACCGCGCAAGCGAATCTTCAAGTTCTTGGATTTTACCTGGCGCGGCCACGCGGTAATAGATGCCAGAACCAAAGCAAATAATTGCGAGGAACGGTGCTATGACATAATTTATACGCATTACCTCTATAGCCAAAAGCCATAGTACCAATACGCCTAAGCCGCCAAAGATGAGTTTGCTGGACTGTTCCAGATTTTTGCGCCACTTTGAAATCTCCGCTTCGTAAAAGTGTTTCCCCTTTGCCTGCTCCATTACCAAATCCCCCCTCGGATAATAATTATGTCGTACACCTGATGATGCCGCCAGTTGAGAATACACGTCAACGTTGAATCACTTTGAATAACAATGGAGCTTTAACAAGTCTGCTGACAACAATATACCCATTGTCCGTCCATACTGACGGAAGAATGTTTACCGCAGACCCAGAAGGTGGGGCCGGCCCAATGGGTCCGGTTTCGCTGTCTGTCCTGAATTCAGCCAAAAATTCTAAAGTGGCTGCGTTTTTGACAACGACGCGATGCGCTCCGCTTCCTTCAGTCTCTATCTGAGCGATTTCCGTTTCGTCCGGCGAGTAAAACGCGTTCCAAACGTATCCATCGGAAACCGGCGACAGAGATGCGCATTCATCTAGCTTGCCGGCATCAAGAATTTTGACCATGTTTCTGAGCATATCCATCCTTTTCGATATTGAGGTTATCCCACGCAGCGTATCGTTAACACTGCTGTCTACAAAGATAACTTCTACGCGGTTGTCGTTTACATTCAGTATTTTCGGGCGACCTAAAAAGCGAGTATCGTCCGTATCATAATTACAGGCTGCAAGTAAAGTCTCTGCGCCATTTTCGTACTTGTACAATCCAAGTTGCGATGATCGTTTGTTGTTGTCCACGGTGTAATATAGCGCGTCTTTTTTATAAAACAACCATTCTCCGGCGTATCCGTTGTCTACGATTTCAACGATATTTCGCGTCGCTCCGCCTACTATTGGGACAGAATAAATCCCATTCTCACCTCGCTTTCGCCCGCAGTTGAGTTTGTACAGGCGGCAAACGGCATGGCAAGGCAAACCGCCAAAATCGCCGCGCATACTTTTTTCATGTTATTGAACTCCCCTCGTGAACTTATCATGGTATGATCATACTATACTGCCGCCGCGTTCCTGTAATCTCAATTTTCCCTATCCTTCCCTCTCAAACGATTTCTCCCATACATCCGCGTAAGCGGCCAATGGTCCGTCGGAGAGTATGCACATCAGTATGAAGCACTCATATGGGTTGGCGACATACAATTCGCCCATTAGGCATTCGTTCAACATACGGTTCGCGCTGTCCACGAAGGCCGTATATCGCGCCTTGTTGTTCATATACCGCTCATCCTGCGA
>JAISWS010000207.1 GCA_031270725.1 Syntrophomonadaceae bacterium
CACTGAAAAGGGCATAATTACTTTGCGATACAGGTGCGGTATTATTTCAATAAGGGTTAACGCGGTATTTTTATCAAAATTATTATTGAAACAATATAAAGTATATGCGAATATACAGCATACAGAACCAAACCATATCTGTGAACAAATGATATGGATAATTTTCATAACCTTTAAAAATTTTCCGCTCAGTTTGGGCATTTTAGCAATCATTCCTCAAAAAAATTCGGTAATAGTTTCCTCTCAGTAAGCACTTTTCTTTGCGTATAAAAATTCAGCGCGGATTTCGTTGGCGCCTTAATTATCCGGGCGTGACATATTATACAATTGCATTTTACCATTAGCGGCCGCGTAATACAATAAACCGCGGAAGGCGATTCGTTTGGGGCGCTTTGGCAAAAGCAGGGCGGGCGTTTAAAAAATATTGTTTGAGCGGCGGCTGTGCAAAAAAACTGGTTGAGTTAGCCAACAGATGATATAATGAATGGAAGTTATGCGGATTTGCTGTGTTTTTTTGCTTACGGCGTTTTGTCCGGCGAACGCTTGAAAAATATAAAACAGGCGCAATGAGCATAGAGAGCAAGCGTCGGCGAGGAAATAATTCCAATTTCGCGCTTGGTAAATAGTAAAATTTAACCGATATTATACTGGGACGTGATATCTGCCGGCAACAGATTTATTTTTATTTAATGAGAGCGGGAGTGGCATAATTATGTATTTAACCGGGACCATGAAAGTAAATAAAGACGGGCATCTGGAAATAGGAGGAAAGGATTGCGTTGATCTGGTTAAAGAATTTGGGACGCCTTTATGGGTTATAGACGAAGAAGGCTTTAGACAAAATTGCCGCGGCTTAAAGGAAGCTTTTGCCGCTAGGGGGGATAGCAGGGTTTTATACGCCAGCAAAACCCTGCTGAATCCGGCGATTATAAAAATAGTGGAAGCGGAAGGATTAGGGCTGGATGTAGTGTCCGGAGGCGAATTGTATACCGCCAGGCATTACGGGTTTCCCATGGAAAGAGTCTTTTTTCACGGAAATAATAAAAGCCGGCAGGAACTGGAAATGGCGTTGGAATTTGCAACCGGAAACATAGTGGTCGATAATTTTTTTGAACTGTCTTTACTGGAGGAAATATGCGCAAACGGAGACATAAAAAGAAAGCCCGGTATTTTCCTGAGGATTACGCCCGGAGTGGAAGCACATACCCATGAATTTATGATGACCGGGCAAATAGACTCAAAATTTGGGTTTACTTTACCGGACGGCCAGGCCATGGAAGGAGTAAAGGCGGCGTTACAATGCTCCCATTTGCAATTGGCCGGATTGCATTGCCATATAGGTTCGCAGATTTTTTCTTTAGATTCCTTTGAACATACAAGCCGGTTACTGATGGATTTCATAGCCGCTATAAAAAAAGAAACCGGCTATGAAATTAAAGAACTCGATATGGGAGGAGGCTGGGGAATTTTTTATTATGAAGGCGACAAACCTGCTTCATATGAAAATTGGGCGGATTCCATCTGGACGGCGGTGCATGAAAAAGCACGGGCTTTAAATTTAAATACCCCGCGCGTAACGGTGGAGCCTGGACGCGCAATCGCCGGCCCGGCAGGAATTACCTTATATACTGTAGGGTCCCGCAAAGAAGTTAAAGGCATAAGAAAATATATCGCGGTGGACGGCGGAATGACCGATAATCCCCGTCCGGCTTTATACGGCTCCAAATATACGGCCCTGCTGGCGAATAAAGCGGACCGGCCGGGAACGGAAAAAGTTTCAGTGGCCGGTAAATGCTGCGAGTCAGGGGATATGCTGATTTGGGACGCGGAATTGCCCGCGCCTGAAGCGGGAGATATTTTAGCGGTCTTCGCTACCGGCGCTTATAACTATACGATGTCAAGTAATTATAACCGTTTGCTGAAACCGGCCATGGTTTTAGTGAAAGACGGGATTGGCGACCTGATTTTGCGGCGGGAGACTTTCCAGGATTTGCTGCGCAATGAACTGCTTCCGGACAGGCTGAAATAAAAATCTTTATTTAATGAAATAATTACTGTTTTAGTTAAAAATGGAGTATAAAATAAAATGGATATAATAACTTCACATAACGCTTTGGATTTTGACGGGCTGGCTTCTATGGTGGCGGCCGGTAAGTTATACCCGTCGGCGGTTAGGGTTTTTTCGGGGACGGTATCTAAAAATGTGAAACAATTTTTAGCTTTGTATAAAGATTCCCTGCAAATAAAATCCCCCAAGTCTTTGGATTTGTCGGAAGTAAAAAAACTTATAGTCGTAGACACCGCCAACGCTAAACGGTTAGGCGTACTTTCTCATTTACCGGACAGAAAAGACATAGAACTGCATGTATATGACCATCATCCTCCTGTTGAGGGGGATTTGCGCGGAACAGTCAATGAAATCCATAAATTAGGGGCCGGAACGACCATATTAGTTGAAATAATTATCTCTTACGGCATATACGTCACTCCTTTTGAGGCTACTATTTTAGCTTTGGGCATATATGAAGACACAGGCAGCCTGCTTTTTAATTCAACTACCGTGAGGGATGCGGCGGCCGTAACTTATTTATTAGGCATGGGCGCTAATTTAGAAGTAATCAGGAAATTTACGGAGCATCCCTTTACTGAAGACCAGCGGCAATTACTCAGGAATTTATTAAGCAACACCGGGCACTATGTAATTAAAAATCTGGAAATAGTTATAGCTGTTACGCAAAATCAAAGTTTTATAAAAGGTCTGGACGAAGTAGTTTTTCGTTTGTTCGAGGTCGAAAATTGCGACGCCCTTTTCGCGGTGGTGGAAATGGACAAAAAGATAAATTTGATGGGGCGCAGCCGTACTAATAAGTTAAATATGAATAAAATTTTAAAAGAATTCGGAGGCCGCGGGCATGATAAAGCAGCTTCCGTCGTGATAAAAAACCGGAACTCCGACGAAATAGCCCAAGCTGTGCTGGATATTTTAGAAAAAACTATCGACCCGGGGATGCTAGCTCGTGATATCATGTCTTCACCGGTGAAAACGGTGCCTATACACACCAGTATTAAAGACGCCGGAAGGATTATGCTGCGTTATGGACATACCGGATTGCCGGTAGTTGACAATGATATTATGGTGGGGCTTATTTCCCGCCGCGACGTGGAAAAGGCTTCCATTCACAAATTAGAGCATGCGCCGGTTAAAGGGTTTATGAGTACGTCTATTGTTTCCGCCGGCCTGGATACTACTGTGGAAGATATTGAAAAAATCATGGTGGAGCATGATATAGGACGGCTGCCGATTTTGGAAAACGGAAAAATTTTAGGCATCGTGTCCAGAACTGACATGCTGCAAATACTGCACGGGCAGGAAGTGCCCAAAGACCATTCTTTTTTATACGCCTTAAATGATAATAAAACTATGAATCTGGCGGACGCCCTTACTGAGCGCCTGCCGGCGGACTTTATAAATATGCTCAAAAAAGCCGGGGATTTAGGAGATGAACTGGGTTTTGGAGTTTATTGCGTAGGAGGTTTTGTCAGGGATCTGATCCTTAAAGTACCTAATTTTGATTTGGATTTAGTAGTGGAAGGCGACGGAGAGGAATTTACTAAAAAATTAGCGGACATATTGCATGGAAGATACCGTTTGCATCAGCGGTTCCATACCGGAGTAATTATTCTGGACAACAACTTAAAGATTGACGTGGCAACTTCACGCACGGAGTATTATGAGTTTCCCGCGGCTTTGCCCCAGGTGAAAAAGTCAGCTTTAAAAGAAGATTTATTAAGAAGAGATTTTACGATAAATACTCTGGCCATAGCTTTAAACAAGGACGTTTACGGGGAAGTTGTGGATTATTTCGGGGGCCTTAAAGATTTGGAGAAGGGCTGCATCCGTATTCTTTACAATTTAAGCTTTGTGGAAGACCCTACCCGGATATTACGGGCGGTAAGATTTGAACAGCGCTATTGTTTTGAAATCGAACAGGATACTTTACGCTTCGCGAAAGACGCCATCGCCAGGCAATTGCTGGATAAATTGTCTTATAAAAGGATATTGCAGGAACTGATATTGGTTCTGAGTGAAAACGACCCGCTGCCTTCTTTAGAAAGAATAGGGCAAATCGGAGCCTGGGACTATGTGTTTCCTGATATAAAATGGGAATCCCTTGACCGCACTAAACTTAAAAGGATTCCGATGGTAATTGGCTATTGCGAGGAACGCCTGTCTTTAGGTAAGATAAACAGATGGCTGGTTTTTATTCTGGAGCTGGCCTCTAAACTAAATGATGAACAAATGGTAACTTTCATTGAGCGGTATAATTTTGAGCGTTATATAAAAAAATCCCTGAAGGAGCTCGGGCTGGTTCCCAAAGTGTCGGAGTTATTAAACAATCCTTCCATAAAATCCAGTGATTTGCATAAGATTATAAATGACTGGGCGGCGGAAACCGTTATTTTGTTATTGCTGGACATTAACAGTGAAAGCGCGTGGAATATGCTGACCGATTATCTGGATAAAAAAGGTAAAACCAAAGTAGAGCTAAACGGAAACGACTTAATAAGGATGGGAATTAAAAAAGGGCCGGTATACGGTTTTATTTTAAGCGACCTTTTCAATAAAAAACTGGACGGTTTAATAAGCGGCCGCGACGATGAAATAGCTGTCGTGCAAAAAATTACTGAGGAGGAATATTTTGACAGAGTGGTTAGCTGATAAATTAGTAATTCTTCCCGCTATTTTAATAGGGCTGACATTTCACGAATTTGCTCATGGAAAAGTGGCCGCGCTTTTAGGGGATCCCACTCCGGGAGAGCAGGGGCGGCTTACCTTAAACCCCTTACCGCACATTGACTGGATTGGGTTCTTTATGCTGATGTTTTTCAGCTTTGGCTGGGCTAAGCCGGTAATGGTAAGCCCGTGGAAATTCAATCGGAAAATCGCGATGAAAACCGGAATGCTTTTGGTTTCATTGGCCGGGCCGGCGATGAATTTTTTATTGGCTTTTTTCAGCGCGGTGATTTTAAGGCTGATTTCCGAATTTTATGGAGGCTCGTATGGGAACATCGTTTTAATTCTTTTAAATATGCTGTGGTACAATATCATTCTCGCTCTGTTTAATTTAATTCCGCTGCCTCCTCTGGACGGCTCAAAGGTTTTGGCCGGGCTGCTGCCGGATAAAGGCAGCCGGTTGATTTATTCCCTGGAAAAATATGGGCCGCTGCTGTTGATGATTTTAATAATAAGCAATGTTTTCGCCCGTTATGTATTGCCGGTAGCGCATATGATCCAGGATTTTATCCTGACTGCCGTTATGGCCTTATAGGGAGCTTTAAGTTGAAGTATTTGGTTGCTTTAGAGGCTTTTCACGGGCCGCTGGATTTATTATTGTATCTGATTGATAAAAATCAGGTGGATATATATGATATCCCCATTGCTGAAATCAGCGATCAGTTTATAGCTTATCTGGAGCAGGGCAGTAGCCGTGATTTGGAAAATATCAGTGAGTTTTTAGTGATGGCTTCGTATTTGCTGCAGCTGAAGTCGGTGATGCTGCTGCCTGATATAAGCGGCGGCAATAATAACCCTGAAGGTGGGCCGGAAGATCCCAGGGCGGAATTAGTGGAAAAGCTGTTAGCCTATAAAGAGATAAGAGAAACGGCGGATTTTTTGAGCGTACGCTGGCGGGGAAATAAAGGAAAGGTTTATTACAGCCAGGAAGTCCGGGAGCCGGCGGAAAAGCCGGAAAGGGCCGCTGACGCGAAAGCCCTGTTTAAGGCTTACCGGCAATTATCGGAGTATTTCGAAAATAAAGAAAAGGCTCTCGCGTTGCCGGAACGTGATATAAGCGTGGAGGAAAAAATGGCTTACATCATGGGCTATCTGGCTCACAAAAGTACGGACACCGTCATTCAGGACCTTTTGGAGCCGGTTAGTTCGCGCAGGGAAGCTCTGGTTTTGTTTTTAGCCCTTTTGGAATTGATACGCCAGCAAAAAGTATACGCGATTCAGTCTGAAAATTTTGGCGCTATAAGAATATATGTCAGGGAGGAAGGATATGCTGGCCAGAGACATGATTAAATCAGCGGCGGAAGCGGTTTTATTTGTTTGCGGACGTGCTGTAGCCATTGACGAACTGGCGGATATTCTCGAGGTTCCTCTTTTGGAACTGCGGCCGTTAATGAACGAGTTTGTGGCTGAATATAACAGCGCCGGGCGAGGATTGCGAATTACCGTCGGAGCCGACGGTTACCGTTTGGGGACCAATCCCGATTACGCGGATATTTTATCCCGCCTTACCAAAACAGTACGCAAAAGGTTTTCCCAGGCGGCGTTAGAGACCCTGGCCATAATCGCTTACCGGCAGCCGGTTACTAAAGCGGAGATAGACAAGCTGCGCGGAATAAAATCCGATAAAATAATAAATAATTTGCTGGAACTGAATTTGATAGCGGTCACAGGGAATAAGGAAACTTTAGGCAATCCCGCGCTTTACGGCACGACGCCTGACTTTTTAAGGGAATTCGGGCTCGCCGGGCTGGAAGATTTGCCTGGAGGGCAGGAGGGCGGCAGATGACAGAGCGGCATTGGGAAGAAGAAATTAAAATTAAAGCCGGGCAGGGTAAAAAAATTGCCCGTTATATGAGCAGCACCGCGGATTTAGTGGAAAATCAAATTGAAAAGGCGATGGCGCGCGGTGATTTTGAAAATCTGCCGGGAGCCGGAAAACCGATAAATTTCGGCGCCTATAATCCCTATGAAGATCCGACGATGAGGATGGGTCTGAAAATTTTAAAAGACAATGAATTTGTTCCGTACTGGATTGAGCTGGGGAAAGAAATAGACTCGGAATTGGAAAGAATACAAAAAGACATCAGCTATTTTAAAGCCTTAACCACGCAAACTCTGTCTGAAAGGGTTTCTGAGCGCAAACGGGAGAGATTTCACAAACGGAAAGATTTATTTTATTTTGAAATACGGCAATCGTTGAATAAAATAGAGAAAAAAATTTTAGATTTTAATTTGCGGTGTCCGACTTTCCGCTTGGGACGCGCCAATATAGACCCGGAGACGGAAATCGCGAAAATAATCGCGGATATTGAAGCCTTTATTGAAAAACGCCGGCAATGATACAATGAGAGCTTCCCATAAGGTATAATTCATACCGTACAGGGCATCATATGGAAAAAAAGGAGGACAGGAATTGACGGTACTTATTGCCGTAATTGGGGTTCCGGTTATTTCTCTGGCAATTTTCGTCATGATGTTTTTTTATCCTCTCCAGCTGAAAGCCGAGCTGGAATACCGGAGCCAGCCGATTCATACGGTAAAACTAAAACTGGATAACCTGTTGATAAAACGTGAATCGCGGGTACAGAGCAAAAAATTGCCAATATCTGATTGGCGGCGCCGGAAAAACGAAGGGCGGGAAGCTGATCCCGGCCGATCCGTTTCCAGGAGCCCTTTTTTTTATAAAACGGCGCGTTATGTCAAAAGGGCGTTTTATAAATTTATAAGAAAAACTATTATTATAAAATATTTAGCCTGGCAATCGGCTTTAGGGCTGGAAAACGCAATGGATACCAGCTTGGGAACGGGTTTTTTATGGGCTGCGCAGAGTAATGCCGTCAGTATTTTATCCGCTTTTTTTACGCTGTCCGAAATAAAAATGGATATAAAGCCTGTTTACGGTGAAGCGGTATTATACAGCCGTATCAAATGTATATTAAAAGTACGCCTGGTACATATTATTCTTATAAATATCATATGGAAGAAAGGATTTTTGCCCTTTACAAAACAGTAAATATCCTAAGAACGGAGGTTGCGGCCATTGGATAAAGAGAGGGAACAAAGGGTTCACCCGATAGAAGAACTCATGAAAACAGCTATGGCCAGTATAAAACAAATGGTTGACGTTAATACGGTGGTTGGCGACGCGGTAAAAACGGATGACGGCACGGTTATAATCCCTGTTTCCCAGGTAGCGTGCGGTTTCGCGTCCGGCGGCGCGGAGTATGATTTCCATAACCACCGCGGCGCGGAAATGCCTTTCGGGGGCGGCAGCGGCGCCGGAGTTTCCGTAAAGCCGGTGGGGTTCCTGGTCTGTAAAATAAACGACGTCAGATTAATATCGGTTCGCGGCAATCATTTAGCTGAGCGCATAGTAGATTTGGCTCCGCAGATAATTGATAAGATAGAATATATGCTGCAAGGGTTTGGCCGGAAAAACGCGGAGGAATCAGGAACAAACCAATAAAAACCCGGCTTGGCAATTAACGAGGCCGGGATGAGGCGCCCGGCGGACCGCGGGAATTGCGCGGCGGAGCGGCGGGGAATTAAACCCGGTCAGATTAAACGTCAGTATAGGACAATTGTTTTCAAAGTAACAATTGTTCTATTTTTTTGCCTGAATACATAATTTTCATCAGGCACAATTGCCTGATTTATGAAAAAAGCGTGGCAATTAAATAATTTTTCACCAGGGGGGAAAAGAAAGAAAAAAAGAAAAAAAGAAGGAAAAGAAGAAAGGAAAAGGCGTATGCTTAATTTTATTTGGTTATTCTTATTGGCGGCGGGCATTTTAGCGGCTGCTTTCAACGGTAATATTGAAGTGGTCACCGAATCAGCGTTAAGCGCGGCCCGGGGCGCGGTGGAAATTTGTTTGGAACTGGTAGGAGTTATGGCTATGTGGCTGGGGATTATGAAAATAGCTGAAAAGGGCGGGATAGTACAAGGGGTCGGGCGGCTGATGAGGCCGGTATTAGTCCGGCTTTTTCCTTCAATACCGCCGGATCATCCCGCCATGGGCGCTATTATTCTCAACCTGAGCGCTAATGTTCTGGGCCTGGGCAGCGCGGCCACACCGTTCGGCATGAAAGCGATGCGGGAATTGCAGGATCTGAATAATGATTCGCCGGTTGCCTCTCAGGCTATGTGTACTTTTTTGGCGCTGAACACCTCTTGTATTACCCTCATTCCGGCCACGGTAATAGGGGTCCGGCTGGCTCTAAATTCGGCGCAGCCGGCGGTTATCGTCGGGCCTTGTATCATAGCCACCGCTATAGCCATGCTCTGCGCGGTCACTCTGGACTGCGCCTTCAGGCGTTTCAGCCGCCATTACAGGAGGTAGGCGGCTATGCTGTATACTGTACTGTCCGTAATATCTGAATGGACTATTCCGCTGTTATTACTTTTAATACCTTTATACGGCCAGTTTAAAAAAATACCTGTTTATGAGACATTTGTGGAAGGAGCTGAAGAAGGCTTCCTGACCGCTGTAAAAGTTATCCCTTTTTTAGTAGGAATGATGGTCGCTGTTTCTGTTTTCAGAAGCTCCGGAGCCATGGAGTGGCTGAGCTTCCTGCTCACTCCTTTGGCCGCCGGTATCGGGGCGCCGGTGGAAGTATTGCCGATGGCGATCATGCGTCCGCTGTCCGGCAGCGCGGTATTGGGCATGGCGTCGGAATTAATGAAAACGTACGGCCCCGATTCATTTACCGGGTTACTGGCTTCCGTTATGCAGGGTACTACCGATACCACTTTCTTTGTTATAACGGTTTATTTCGGTTCGGCGGGAATAAAAAAATTCCGTTACGCCGTTTTTACCGGACTCACCGCGGATATCACCGGGTTTTTAGCTTCCGTATACATATGCCGCCATTTTTTCTGAAAAGGTACCGCAATAAATAATTTGTTCACGGGGATACGCGCCGTAAATAAAGGGCGGCTGTCCGTATCCGTTGCGGTATAGCGCTTGCTTAACCTGAGCCGCGGACAAAGCGGTATAATAATATAATAAGCGGAAAACAGAGCGGAGCGGCGTCGGATTTTCATCGGGGGAATTTATTCCCGGGCCTTTACAAAATTGTCCGTAATATAATATAATAAACTCGGAAAAAAAGAATATTTGTTGAAACGGAGCGGTTTACGGGCAGGAAGAGGCTGGAAACGCCGTTTTCCGACTGGTTTTTTCATAAACTTTAAAGAAAAACGTTTCCGGATACGATACAGCTATTAGGATATAGGTCTTTTTACAACACAAGACGTCAGGCGGAAAAATTCAGCCGCCGGTAGGCTTCGTCCTTATCGTCCTGCGTAACGCCTAAATAACGGCGGGTAACGGCGAAAGAGCTGTGGTTGTAGATTTCCATAATGACCGCCGGGGACACTCCCGCTTTCCAGGC
>JAISWS010000223.1 GCA_031270725.1 Syntrophomonadaceae bacterium
ATCTGTGCCCTGTACCGAAAAAACGCGGTACACCAGCGCCGTTCCGTCCGGCGCGGTTACGGTTATCTCCGGATGCCCGTCCTTCCAAGCCGGGTCAGCGTAACGGTTGAGCTCCGCGAACATCGTGCCGTCTTTCGCGTTATGGCCGTACAGTATGGCATAAGGGCTGTCAAATCCGCTCTCACAGCGGTAATCCATAAAAATGGAACCGGTTTTTCCATTTTCACCCATAAATGTGGCGGAAAGATATTTTTCATTATCCTGTCCCCGCACCACCGGGTAGTCTACGGAAGCGCCTTTTATACGGAGCCATCCGATATAGTCCGGGTTGACGCCGGTCAAATCCAACTCCGCCGGAGCAGCCGTTTCGTCCGGAGCGGCTGCCATAGCGGGCGCGTACTTGTCTCGCAGCTCCGCGTATTCCGACCGCGAGGCGGAGTAGCCGGTCTGTACAGCGAAGATATTCCATACCGCCGTGACCGCCATCATGAAGCACAGCCCCAGCGCCGCGGCGAAAAACAGCCGCGGCAGGCGTATACGTTTACCGAACGGGGGGGGGGTAAAAATTACCATTTTCCCTCGCGCCGCCATTTCGCGCGCCAGAAAAAGGCTCCCGCGACGCCACCCGCAGACCCGCACAAAAGCGCTATCCACAGTGCCATACCGTCTCCGCCTGTCTGCGGCACGTCTCGGTTAGGTTTATCAGTTTCTCCCTGATAATGTCCCGGGATCTCCGGCTCGTCTGAGATCTCCGGTGTATCGGGAGCCGGAGTATCCGGATCCTCCGGATTATTCCCGTCCGGCGTATCCGGAGTATCTGGTTCGTCCGGCTTTTCTGTCGGTGTGTCCGGTATTTCCGGCACTTCAGGCGTCTCGGGTATCTCCGGCGTATCCGGGGTTTTCGGGGTTTTCGGCGTATCCGGTACGCCTGGCTCATCTCCGCCCGGCGTATCCGGATTATAAACGTCAACGACCGTAATTACGAAAGCGGGAGTGCCGGTGGTGTCCTCATCGGAGACGCGCGAACCATCCCTTGCGTCCGCTACTGTAAAGCCGCTGACCGTCCCGTCGGCGGCGACCTCAATGGAAACCAGGCCGTAAAGCGCGTTATGGTTAGCGGGGGCGGCCACCTCAGTCAGCGTATAAGTTCCGGCTGTATCCGGAGCAACGGGCAAGGCGGGAAAGGTGATTTCCCCGTTCACGTCAGTCCTGATATCGCCGGAATCATAGACGTCGTCCTTAGTCAGGCGGAACACGGCGTTCGCCAGTTTTTGAGCTCCGTTCGCGCCGCCCTGTTTTTTGAGGGTAATAGAGGGCGCGGCGGCGTGGTTCGTATAAGTATAAACCTTTGGACTATTGTCATTCTTGTCATAAAGCGGTATGGTCTGCGTGACGCGGCTGTAACGCTCCTCTACGCCGGCGCCGCTGTGGATCTGATATGACGCGGTGGAGCCGTCGCCGCTTAGCAGCTCCGTGACGATATAGTCACCGAACGGAAGCTGTCCGATACTGGCGCTGCCTCTGTCATCCAGCGTAAAAAGCCCAGCCGCCCCGTTCACTATGTATGATGCATCAATATCCGTACCGTCCAAACGAACCGGAGTTCCGTGGCTGTCCGTCAGACGGAAATAAAACGGCCCCGCTTCCACGCCGTTGCCGGATACTTTGCGAACTTCGATAGTTCCCTCGTTTGTCAGGTTGAGCGGCAGGGTGGCGGAAGCGTACACGGTGGCGTTTCCAGTCGTCAAGCCGATAAAAGCCTGTATGGCCTCCCAGTCCTGCGACCCATCAGCGTTTTGGTGTACGAGCACGACGGGCATGGCCACGTCGCTCACTGTCGCGCGCGTGAAGGCCGTGATGCTCACATTATCAAGGGAAACGTCATTTGGCACCCGAATATAGAACGCTTCACCTATATCAACGCCGGCTCCTATAGACGTACTATCTTCACCGTACTTTTGCAAGTCTTTAAGAATAGCCGTGTAAGTGAGGGCGGAAAACTTATAAAAGTCGATGCTACCGCTACCAGTAGGTCCGCTTATGTCCAGAAAGACTTTTTCTATCGTGCCAACGTTCGTACTCCGGACATAATAAGGCCCGTAGAAAGTGGCGTCCAAATCCGTTGTTTCATCAGGGGGATCCAATGAAGGGTCTATCTCGATTTCCAGCGGCGCTTCGTACAAAGGAACGCTTGGATTCGCGGCGTATTCGTCCGCGTCCGCGACCAGCCTCTTCATCAGCGCGACGAACTGCCGGTGCTTGACTCCGTTGGCGCTGTTGGGGTCGCCGTTGCTTTTGTCCAGAAAATTAGTGCTCAAGAAAGCTACGTCCGGGTTGGTATAGTGCCAGACGGCGGCTTTCGTCGCCATGACGGCCACGTCTTTTGTGATATTCGGCAAAGAGCCGATATTATCGCCCAAGAAGTCGCTGTATTTTGTATTCAGCGCGGCGAGACTGGCGTCATCCGAATAGCCGTTCATTACCAGCCATGATAATTCGTTCCAGTGCCCGTGCAGGACAGCGGGCAACTCGTTCGGGGAGACCGCCACATAGCCTGGCACCGTATCCGTGGTCCGCCCGCCCGGGGAAGTGGTGGCGCCGCCTACATTACCTACATAGGAGTGGAACGGCACCTGAGCGTCCACACAGTAAAGCTGGGGAATAACCAGTTCTCCGTTAAGCTTCGCTCCGCCCAGCGGGACGTCGCCTCTGGTCGTCCACCATTCGTCAACATTGCTGCCGTGGTGCATATAGAGCAATTGCACATTGTCGTCATACTCCAGCACGACGGTATAAACATTCGTATCGCCCTCCGCCAGCGCCGCGGGAGACCATATCAGCGACAGCCAAAGGGCCGCGAGCAGCAGGGACAATGTTTTCTTCACCTTCTTCATAACAATTCGTCCTCCTTAAATGCATTTTTTACACGATTACGCCGTTCTCATATATTATAGCAATTATAATAAAATATGGGCTAATTTGTAAAGATGTGTATATTAGCGTCTTTTTTTCCGCGTATTTGTCGGTGATTAAGGTTAATACTAATCCGATGATTTAAGGGAATGGTTTAATTGGGGATTATTTATAAAAAATTAACGCCGCCCAGTCCTGCCAACCGCACAGCGCTTTTCATCATTTTTTCATAATCCGGTTCAAAGTTTTCGGCCAGACCTCGCTTCTGTGCCTGTCGCAAGCCCCTTTTTGCTTTTGAAGTAACTTACTAGATATCAATCCCTAAAATTTCCGCTATCCTCTCCAAATCTTCATTATTATAATAACTTATTTCTACTTTGCCGCCGTTTTTGCCCGGCAGAATCCTTACTTTAGCGGAAAAATAATTTTCCATGCTTTCCTGCAAATTTACATACTCATCAGCGACTTTTTTAGGAACTCCGCTTTGGCGTTCTTTTTTATTTTTGACCAAATCTTCCAAAGCCCGGACCGATAATTTATTTTTGGTAATCTGTTCCGCGGCTTTGAGCTGTTCCGTCCCTGGTAAAGCCAATAAAGTCCGGGCATGTCCGGCGCTTATCTGTTTGGCTCCTACCAGCTTCTGAATTTCTTCCGGCAAGGTCAAAATCCTCAACGTGTTGGCCACATGACTGCGGCTTTTGCCGATTCGTTCCGCCAGAAGCTCCTGCGTGTAATGAAAATTTTCCATAACCTGTTTATAGGCCCTGGCTTCTTCCAATACGTTGAGGTCTTCTCTCTGCAAATTTTCAATCAAAGAGACTTCCGCCGCTTTGATGTCATTCATTTCCAATATTATCGCCGGGAGCGTGGTTAAACCAGCTAACTTGGACGCCCGCCATCTTCGTTCCCCGGCGATTATTTCATAGCGGTCGCCCCGCGGCCGTATTAATATCGGCTGAAATAAGCCGTGTTCTTTTATAGAAGCCGCTAATTCCTCTAAAGGCTCTTGTTCAAAAGAAGTACGCGGCTGGTTAGCGCGAGGAACGATTTCATCAACGCTTACCTCCGTAATTTGCCGGTCGTAACCGTTTTCCCCCGACAACAGCGCCTCCAAGCCCCGGCCTAATCCTCTCGTATTATTGAACACGTTCCAGCACCTCCGACGCTAAATCCTGGTAAGCCATAGCTCCCCGTGAGCGGGGGTCATAAACAATTATTGGTTTACCATGGCTGGGAGCTTCGCTTAATCTTACACTTCTGGGAATAATTGTCCGGTAAACCTCTCTGTAAAAATACCGCTTCACTTCATCGACTACCTGAATAGCTAAATTGGTTCTGCCATCAAACATGGTCAGTACTATTCCTTCTATTTTCAAGTCTTTGTTAAACCGTTGCTTTACAATTTTTATGGTATCCATTAATAAACTCAAGCCTTCCAAAGCGTAATACTCGCACTGAAGCGGAATAACAACCGAACGGGCTGCCGTCAGCGCGTTTAATGTAAGCATTCCCAGCGACGGAGGACAATCAATAAATATAAAGTCATATTTATCAGCTATAGGCGTTAAAGCCTTACGCAGAATATTTTCCCGCATCGGCATTGAAGATAATTCAATTTCCGCACCGGCCAAATCAATATTGGAAGGAAACAATTCCAGGTTATTTATATCCGTCCTCCAAACTATTTCCCGAGGGTCGTCTCCCAAAATTAATGAATGATATAACGTCTTTTTTCTTTTTTTACGGTTGAAGCCTACTCCGCTGCTGGCGTTGCCTTGCGGGTCGATGTCCACCAGCAGCACTTTTTTTCCCTGCGCCGCCAGAGCCGCTGATAAATTTACCGCTGTTGTGGTTTTGCCAACCCCGCCTTTTTGATTAGTTACCGCAATTATTTTCCCCACGTAAGAACCTCTTTTCATTAACTATTCCTAAACCGACACCGGCCGCTCATTTACATAATTTTATTAAACTATAAATATACCATATTTATTAGGTTTATTTTCTAAAATCCCTTTTTATTTTGTCTCATGTGTTTACCGAAACGGGAAAATGCTTTTTACAGCGGGTTTTTAGCGGGAATACCCGTGCGGCGGGGATAATTATCCGGAGTCGGTTTGATTTTTGTGAATTCCAGTAACACTCTTTCTTTTTCCGCCGCGGTAAAATATTTATGCTCCGCGGTTAACCGCCCTCCTAAAATATTCAGCGCATTTTGCGCCCGCGACAATTCTTCCGGGTAATTGACCCCTTTCCAAAAAACTGCCCGCCCCCGCGTTTTTATTAACGGCAGCCCGTATTCCAGTAAAACCTGAACTTTCGCCACCGCTCTGGCGACGCCGATATCAAACCGGCCGCGCTGGTTATGCCGGCGGCTTGCTGTTTCCGCCCGTTCATTATTTACCGACGTATTTTTAAGCCGGAGCTTTTCCGCGGCTTCCACCAGAAAGCGGCTTTTTTTTTGATTAGATTCCAGCAACGTAAACTCGGCCTCCGGTTCACAAATAGCTAAAATCAATCCCGGGAATCCGGCTCCGCTTCCAATATCCACCACTTTTTGGCCTTTTAATTTCATAATGCCCAGTATTCTCCGGCTGTCTTCAATATGTTCATCCAGATCCGTTTCAATCGTAGCCCTGCTGACTAAATTATGTTTCCGGTTTTCTGCCAGCAGCAGTTCTTTAAAAAGCGCGATTTTATTCTCCATCTTTATTCCTTCGGTTCTTTTCCAAAGTAATCAACAATATATTTATATCCGCCGGACTCACTCCCGAAATACGCGCCGCCTGCCCGATGGAACGCGGTCTGACCTTGCTCAGGCTTTGGCAGGCCTCATTGGATAGCCCGTAAACCGTTTGATAGTCAAATTCCTGCGGTATGGTCTTATTTTCCAATTTAGCGTTTCTCCGCACTTGTTCCTGCTGTTTATTTAAATATCCCTCGTATTTGGACTGTATCTCTATTTGCTCAATCACCGCCTGGTCAGCGCTATCCCAAATGCCGAACGCGCTTAAATCGCTGACTTTAATTTCCGGCCTTTTTAACAGCTCCCAATATGATATACGATCCTTCAGCGCGGCGCTGCCTTTTTTGCGCAGCATTTCCTCCACGGGTAAATCAGCGGGCGTGACGGTCATCCGCTGCATGTTTTCCTTTATAGCACGGAATTGGGTCTGCTTATCATTAAATATTTTCCAGCGGCAGTCATCTGCCAGTCCTATATCACGGCCTGTCGGCGTAAGTCTGAAATCAGCGTTGTCCTGCCGCAGTAAAAGGCGGTATTCGGCCCGGGAGGTTAAAAGACGATACGGCTCTTCGTGTTCTTTATTGACCAAATCGTCTATCAGTACCCCGATAAAAGCCTCGCTTCTCTTTAAAACCAGCGCTTCTTTGCCCAAAACTTTTCTCGCCGCGTTGATTCCGGCTATTATTCCTTGCGCGGCGGCTTCCTCGTAACCTGAAGTTCCGTTTATTTGGCCGGCGCTGAATAATCCTCCGACCGCTTTGGTTTCTAAACTCAGCTGTAATTGCGCCGGCAATATATAATCGTATTCTATTGCGTATCCAGTTCTCATGATCTGCGCTTTTTCCAGACCAGGAACGCTTCTTATCGCCTGCACCTGTACGTCTTCCGGCAAACTGGTATTCATGCCCTGTATATACATTTCATCAGTGCGGCGGCCTTCCGGTTCAATAAATAACTGATGGCTTTCTTTGTCAGCAAACCTTACTACCTTATCTTCAAAAGAAGGACAGTAGCGCGGCCCTTTCCCTTTTATTACCCCGGTAAACATCGGCGCCCGGTCCAGATTAGCTCTTACGATCGCGTGAGTTTTTTCATTGCTATGCGTAAGCCAGCATGATAATTGCGGCCGCGTATCCGCAGGGCTTATAAAGGAAAATTTCAGCGGCTCAGCATCCCCCGGCTGTTCAATCATTTTGCTTACGTCTATCGTTTTTTTATCAATACGCGGCGGTGTTCCGGTTTTAAAGCGCCCCAGTTCCAGCCCCAGATTTCTCAGATTATCCGATAACCCGACCGCCATATGCTGATTTCCCGGCCCTCCAGGAAAAATAACGTCTCCTATGATAATGCGGCTTTGCAGATAAGTTCCCGAAGTAACGACCACCGCCGAACACAAAATTTTAGCGCCGGTTTTAGTAACTATTCCTTTGACCTGTCCTTTCTCCGTCAAAATTTCCATAACTTCCGCCATCAAAATTGACAAGCCCTTTTGTTTCTGTAAAGTGACGAGCATTTCTTTATGGTATTCCCATTTATCCGCCTGAGCTCTAAGCGCTTGCACGGCCGGGCCTTTGCCGGTATTAATCATTTTGATTTGAATCCGGGTTTTATCAGTATTGATGCCCATTTCTCCGCCCAGAGCGTCTATTTCCCTCACCAGCTGGGCTTTCGCCGGCCCTCCAATCGAAGGGTTGCAGGGCATTTGGGCTACGGTTTCCAAATTAAGCGTAACTAATAAAGTACAGCACCCTATTCTGGCCGAGGCTAACGCCGCCTCACATCCGGCATGTCCGGCTCCTATTACAATTACATCATAAACCCCCGCGTCATATGTCATTAACATTGCCCAACATCCATCCCTTGTTTATGCTCCCTGTTCACGCGTTTTTCAATATTTATAAATTACGCGATAAATAAACTTATTTCCCTATACAGAATTCACTGAATATTCTGTCAATAGCTTCTTCTTTTAAATTTTTGCCGGTTATTTCCCCCAGCGCGTATCCTGCCATTTCAATATCGATACTCAGACAGTCCAAAGTTATTATCCCGCAGGTTTCTAAAAAATCTTTCAAATGCTTTATCGCTTTAAGGAGGGCTTCCTTCTGCCTGATATTTACCATTATTTCATAATGAGCCGTTTCCGCTCCGCCACCCAATATTTTTGCTTCAATAGCCGCTTCCAGTTGTTCCAAGCCGTATCCTTCCCGGGCCGAAATAAATAAAAATCTTTGGCGCGGGAAAAGCGTTTCTAATTCCGCTGAAGAGGCTTTTTGCTCTTTCAGGTCGCTTTTATTGATTACAATTAAAGGCTCAAAATCTTTGATCAGCTCATAAACCGCTATATCTTCTTCTTCGACGCCTCCGGCCCCATCCAGTAAAAAAAGCAGCGCGTCAGAATTGTATATGGCCTTTTTGCTTCTCTCCACTCCCAGGTTTTCGATTAGATCCCGCGTTTCTCTTATTCCCGCCGTATCAATCAGTTTAACCGGTATCCCTCTAATCGTTAAAAATTCCTCAATCGTATCCCTGGTCGTACCCGGGACAGGCGTTACAATCGCTCTTTCTTTACATAAAAACGTATTGAGCAGCGTTGATTTTCCTACATTTGGTTTGCCGCAGATGGTGATAACGGCGCCGTTACGGTATATTTCCGTTCTTTTAGCCCCTTGCAGCATGTTTTCCAGTTCATTTATCTGGATTTTTACGGTTTCTTCCATCGCCTCCAGACTAATTTCGCCCGCTTCGTCCGGAAAATCCAGCGCCGCTTCTATATCCGCCGTCAGCGACAGTAACCTCTCTTCAACCGCGCTGATAAGGCGGCTGTTTATTCCTTCCAATTGCCGTACGGACAATTGCAGCATTTTATCACTTCTGGCATTAATTATTTCTATAACAGCTTCCGCCTGGCTGATATCCAGGCGTCCGTTCAAAAAAGCTCTCCTGGTAAATTCTCCCGGTTCAGCCAACCTCAACCCGGCTTTTAAAAACTGCCTCAAACATTTTTGCGCTACCAGCAGTCCTCCGTGACAATTGATTTCCACTACATCTTCGCCGGTATAACTGTGCGGTTTCCTCATGACACTTACCAATACCTGGTCAATCCGGTCGCCGTTCTCATCGTTCAGCCAGCCTAAAGTCAGCGTATAACTTTTTTTTGTTTTTAATCCGGCGTTTTCCGCGGCTGCGGAAAATAAAGCATCCGCCGTTTCAATAACTCCGGCGCCGCTTAGTCTTACGATAGCGATTCCACCAACGCCGGCCGGCGTTGATATAGCGGCGACCCCTTCATTTTCAACGTCAATAGTCCGCTCATCGTTCGCCACAGTTCTCTTCTCTCCTTAATTAATCATTTCTCCGTTTTCCTTACCGTTTTTTCAGATATTTATCTTATCCTCCGTAAGGCTGAAACTCACCTCGGAACGAAACCGGCGATTCTGTCTTTAGAAAGTGGGCACTTTTTTGCGCGGGGTAAGACAAAAAAGCCCTCCATAATATAAATTGAGGGGGCTCTTATGTCATCGGTTATGATTATTTCTTTAAAGCAATAACAACTTTTCGATTTGGTTCTTCCCCCAGGGAATAAGTTATAATCTGCGGATCATTTTGTAATACCGTATGCACCACTTTTCTTTCCTGGGAATTCATCGGACGCATAACCACGTTTTTTTGGGTTTTTTTAACTTTGTCGGAAAGCCGGTTCGCCAACTCCACCAATGAATTTTCTCTTTGTTTGCGGTACTCTTCCACATCCAAAGCTATCCTAACTTTGTTTTCACGCGCCTTGTTTACGATTAAACTAACTATAAACTGAATGGCGTTGAGCGTTTCCCCTTTCCGGCCGATTAACAGCCCTTTATCTTTGCCCACGAGATTTATATTAAACTGATTTCCTTCCCGGTCAATCTTATCAATCCGATAATCCAAATTCATTTTGTCCAAAAGCTTTTTAAGTACTTTAGTAACCGCTTCTTCTTCGCTCTCCTGCGCAATTAGGGTAGCTCTTACCAAAGCTGATTTTTTACCGAATCCCAGCCCCAGCAACCCTTTACTGGGTTCCTCTATTATATCGATGGAAACTTGTTGCCGGTCACAGCCTAGTTCCAACAATGCCGCGTCAATAGCTTCTTCAACGCTTTTTCCTCTTTTTTCTACTGTTTGAGCTTCCATTTACTTTCGTTCCTCCTTCATCCTCCCCTGAACCCGTATCATCAGAAGCATCTTCCACTTGTTCATTATTCAGCGGCTCCCGCGAGGTTTTTTCCTGAACAGAGCCATTAGCGCCTTCTTTTCCGGGTTTCAATTCATCTTCCTGGTTTTTGGGCTTCAAAGTTTTCACTTTATCTTTGTAATTTATATATAGCTGCTGAAATATGCCAAACGTATTAAAAACCGTCCAGTAAAGCGGTAATCCCGCCGGCAGTCTCAAGGTTACCCAGCCCATAAAAACCGGCATAAAATACAGCATCATTTTCTGGGTCTGATCCGTTACGTTTCCCATCGATATTTTTTGCTGGAGAAACATGGTGCCAGCTACGAAGGCTACTATAATGTAATAAGGGTCTGGTTTACTTATATCAGGAATCCACAGAAAATTGGTTACCGCGCCGGCCGGAAACTGAAAATTGTATAAAGCCTGATAGAAAGCGATGAATATAGGCATCTGTACAATTATAGGCAGACATCCTGCGAAAGGACTAATACCCTGTTCTTTATACAATTCCCCTATTTTAGCGTTCATAACCTGCGGATTATCTTTATATCTTTCCTTCAGCATTTTCATCCTGGGCTGCAGACTTTGCATGCCCTTCATAGACTTCATTTGTTTATGGTTCAAAGGCAGAAAAACCACTTTTATAATGATCGTTATAAAAATAATAGCCAGCCCGTAACTAGGAAACCCTATACTTTCCGTAACTCCGTATAAAAACGTCAGAACATCTCTGAACCACTGTATAAAGGATTGCCACAAAATAAACTCCTGTTGTCAAAAAACAACAGGTTACACCTCCTTTTTTATAACACTGTCCCTATTAACGGCACTCGCCTTTAAATTAAGGAACCGGATCATAACCGCCCTTGTGAAAAGGATGGCATTTGCTAATCCTTTTCAACGTAAGCCAGCATCCTTTTATAAATCCGTATTTCTCAATTGCCTCAATAGAGTAGTGTGAACATGTAGGGTAAAACCTACACGTCGGTTTTTTTAAAAACCCGAATAACTGATAAAACTTTATTAAATGAATTGCCGCTTTCTTTACCATTATCTAGCCCTGTTCATTAATATTAAAAAATCTTTTTCTAAAGATTGGAAGTCAGCCTGGGTAATATTTTTTTTAATTATCAATACCACATCCTTGCCGCCATCAAACCGGGACTGGTATTTTTTTATAATTGCCCGCAGCCTTCTCTTATTTAAATTCCTGACTACAGCCTTACCGACTTTTTTACCGGCTACTATGCCATACCTGTTACAGGAATTAACTCCTTTATTTACCACATAAGCAAAAAGGTATTTTCCGTTAATTTTTTTCCCTTTGTCATATAATATCTTATAGTCTTTTCCGGAACGTATCCTATAACTTTTAGCCAGCATTATCAGCCATACCTTCTTAATTAAGTTATAAGGCTTTTATTTATATCCGCGACCCGCAAAAATTTTCGGGCCATCTCAGCCCTTTTTTAACAATCGGGCAGGGCTATTATAAAAGGCCGTTATTATACGCGACCTAAGCGCAAATCTCTTTTCTCCCTTTTTTCCTGCGGTTAGCGAGAATTTTTCTGCCGTTGGAAGTCGACATCCTTTTGCGGAACCCGTGAACTTTTTTTCTTTGTCTGTTTTTAGGTTGGTAAGTCCGTTTCATTTTTTCCTCTTCCTCCTCATTTTTTCAGCACTCTATAATTATATTTATTAATTATTGCCAATGTCAAGAAAGATAAACAGGTAAGGCTTCTAATTTTGTAGTTTATCTGCTATTATTAATTTGGCTCACAGTTACTTGTCATTATTTTTATCATTTTTTATACTCTAATCACAAGATAAACACAGGGCTTTTCCACAAAAAAACAGGGGGTTCTATAATGTCTGCGGATAAAGACGATTCTTTATTATGGAATAGTATACTACATTCTTTACAGGAAGAAATCGATCCTGACAGTTTCGATATTTGGTTTTCTATGCTAAAATTCGATTCTTTTAAGAATAATATTTTAACTATCACTGCGCCTAACCATTTGACCTGCGAATGGATAGAATCCAGATATGCAGAAACTATAAAGTCCGTTTTACAAAAATTATCGGATAATTCCGCCGCGGTTGAAATAAAATCCCGGGATCAGATTTCTAAAGAATTACCATGTTCGACGAATTTAAATCCCCGCTATACTTTTGATTCCTTTGTAATAGGAAACAGTAACCGGTTTGCTCACGCGGCCTGCTACGCAGTGGGCGAAGCTCCTTCACGGGCGTACAATCCTCTGTTTATTTACGGGGGGGTAGGGCTGGGCAAAACTCATTTGATGCAGGCCATAGGAAGCTCCATTCTGAACAAATCCCAGAATTATTCCGTAGTCTACGTCTCATCTGAACAATTCACCAACGAACTGATAAGTTCCATAAAAGATGACAACACTTCAGAATTTCGCAACCGGTACCGCAACGTTGACGTTTTACTAATTGACGACATTCAATTCCTGGCGGGCAAAGAACGGACTCAGGAAGAATTTTTCCATACCTTCAATACTTTGCACGAGGCGAATAAGCAAGTGGTGATTTCCAGCGATCGTCCCCCCAAAAGTATTCTGACTTTAGAAGACCGCTTAATATCAAGGTTTGAATGGGGGCTTATCACTGACATTCAGCCTCCGGATTTTGAAACCAGAGTAGCTATTTTAAGAAAAAAAGCCCATTCGGAAAATATGAATGTTCCTTACGATGTCCTTGATTACATAGCCAATTACATAGATTCCAATATTCGGGAACTGGAAGGCGCTCTGATCAGATTAGTCGCTTACGCCAATGTCACACATATGGAGCTGAATATAAATACGGCGGTAAAAGCGCTGAAAGATATCCTTCCCGCGCCGCGCCCTCATAAAATTACTATTGAATCTATTCAAAAAGCGGTAGCCAGCTATTACAACATTAATGTAAAAGAATTGCTGTCAAAAAAAAGGAATAAACCGGTAGTTTATCCCCGGCAGATGGCTATGTATTTATGCCGTACGCTTACGGACGCTTCTTACCCACAAATAGGACACCAATTCGGAGGCAGAGATCACAGCACCGTCATGCATTCTATCGAAAAAATAGAAAATATGCTGGCAGACGACCAGGAATTAAACGATGTGCTGGAAAAACTAAAAAAGAAAATAGACCCTAACTATATAAAATAAATTTTTATTTTTGCACAAAAGACAGTAAGGTTATCAAAAAAATATCAACAGTATTTTACACAAGCTGAAAACTAAACATACAAAGCAGCGAAACCGCTTGTACACATTTTCAACATTACTACTACTATTACTATCTTATAAAATTAAGAAGAACAAGGAGGCTCCCGCAATGAAAATTGAAATACAAAACCACGAGCTGCTGAGGCTGACTAATATCGTGCACAGAGCGGCTTCCAGCAAAAGTAATATTCCGGCTCTTTCCGGGCTGCTGATAGAAGTCAGCGAAGAAAAAGGTCTTACTTTTACAGCCACGGACATGGAAATAGGTATAATCGCGTCAACTCAGGACATACAAATCTATCAGGAAGGAAAAGTACTGGTAAACTCCTATTATTTCGCCAATCTAATAAAAGTCCTTCCGGACGCGACTATAACCATGGAATTAGACGAAACCAAATCAAAATTAATAATTTATTACAGTAAATCTTCCGTGCTGATAAACACTTACCTGGATTTCGAATATCCGAAAATAGATATTGAGGAAAAGAAAGACCGTTTATCTTTAAAACAATCTACTTTGCGCGAGGCTTTAAGAAAAACTATCATCGCCGCCGCCCAGAATCATTTCCGTCAGGTATTCACAGGCATATATTTCGATTATACCGAAAATTGTCAGCTCAATTGCGTGGCCTCCGATACTCACAGACTAGCTTACATAAAATATATATTCGAGGAAACAGAAATAGAACCGTTTAATTTTATTTTGCCGATCAGGACAGTACACGAGTTGCTAAGGACTTTAGAAAATAATGATGATATAATAAATATAGCCGCTTCTAAAAATAACGTGCTGTTTTATAAAGACAATTTTTATTTATTATCCCGCCTTCTGGAAGGGCAGTATCCAACTTATTCCCAGGTAATTCCAGATTCAAGCACTACGAATGTAAAAATTAAAACATCCGAATTGATGAATACTTTGGAAAGAGCGAAAATAATGCCTACAGAAGATAAAATAAAATTGCCGAGTATACTATTCAGCATAAAGGAGAACGAAATTTCGGTGAACGCTTTTTCGGAAATAGTGGGAGAGATATTCGATGTAATTGAAAATGTTGAAATCCAAGGAGAAAAAAACTTTGATATAGCGTTCAATACCAATTATTTATACGACATCATAAAACTTATGTCCGGTGAATGTGAAGAAATAGGTATAAGTATATCAGGGGTTAACGCTCCAGTTATAATTCAGAATGAAAAAAATGAAAATTACCTTTACGTTCTTGTCCCTCTGAGAACCAACTAAGTTAGGAGTTCGGTTGTTTTGTTTTTAAAGGAAATCAGAATAAACGGATTTCGCAATTTGAGCAGCCAGATATATGAAGCTCAAAAGGGGCTTAATATTTTAATAGGGGAAAACGGACAGGGGAAAACTAACTTTCTGGAAGCGGTTTATTATTTATCGTGCGGTTCTTCTTTTCGGGCTTCAGATCATAAAGTACTGGTAAATTATGACGAAAAACACTTTACTATCGAAGCGGTCAATAATATAAAAGACAAATGGCTGAAGGCAGCGGTTATTTATGAAAGAAATAAAGGAAAAAAATTTTCTCTCAATGATAAACGTTCCGCTTACTCTGAAAATTTTATGAACGCCGTTTTATTTACTCCCGACGATTTGTATCTTATAAAGGGTTCTCCTAAACAGCGCAGGGATTATTTGGATTACGGATTAAAACAAATAGCTAAAGAATATTATGGTTATTTTGAAAATTATGGTAAAATATTAAAAAAGAGGAATTTTTTATTAAAAAGCGAACAAACCAAAGGCGGACTGTATAAAACATTAAACGACGTATTTATAGAACAAGCGGCCAGAATAATATTAGCCAGATTTAATTATATAAACCTTTTAGACGATGTTTTAAAAGAGACATATAAATCTCTAAACGGCGGCGGCAACCAGTTAAAAATAAAATACGCGCTCTCTTTTCCGCTGGATCATGATAAAATTAACTTAACTATACTCAGTGAAAAGATAAAAGAACAGATTGATTTGAAAGCTGGACAGGAAATAAAACGTAAAAGTGTGCTTGTAGGACCACATTTGGACGATTTACACATATACTTTGACAATCGTCCGGCCCGCCAGTATTGCTCTCAGGGACAGCAAAGGAGTATAGCCGTTTCGCTGAAATTGGCGGAGTTGTGCGCTTTCGCGAAAATAAAAGGGTATTATCCTCTTTTTTTATTGGACGAGGTTATGGCTGAACTGGACGAAAACAAACGCTGTTTATTATTGAATTATTTGGAAAAAGCGCCGTTTCAAAGTTTTATGACGGCGGTAAATTCTGAATATTTGGGCGAATTAAAAAACACGCTTTTGACGGTTATTGACAATGGGGTTTTAAAAAAGAAAGGAGCAGTCTGATGTATGTTCATTTAGGAAATAATTATACCGTGCCTTTGAAGGAAATAATAACTATCGTTAATCTGCAAAATCCGCTGTCGGAGAATATGAAAGACATCATTGAACAGGCGCGTTTGGAAAAAAAATTAACAACAGTGACCAAAAAAGGCAAAGAAAAATCCATGATTATTTGTGACGACGGAGTCATTCTTTCGCATATTTCTTCAAACACTTTATTTAAAAGAGGTTTGTTTATAAAGGGCATGAGGTAGTTTTTAAATCTAACCGAGGAGGTTTAAAAAAATTGGGAAGCGTTGACAATAGTTACAGTGCTGCCAATATACAAGTTTTAGAAGGCCTTGAGGCAGTTAGAAAAAGGCCGGGTATGTATATAGGTTCAACTGGCAGCAAGGGACTGCATCATTTAGTATTTGAAATAGTTGACAACAGCATAGATGAAGCGGTGGGAGGTTTTTGCGATTTAATAACCGTCGCGATACATCAGGATAACAGCGTAGTTGTTAGTGATAACGGACGGGGCATACCGGTTGACGAACACCCGGTAAAGAAAAAATCAGCGCTGGAAGTTATTATGACGACACTGCACTCAGGCGGAAAATTCGGCGGAAGCGGTTACGCTATTTCCGGAGGCTTGCACGGAGTAGGGCTTTCAGTAGTGAGCGCGTTATCCTCGCAGATGACGGTTAAGGTAAAGAGAGACGGACATATTTACCAACAGGATTATGTGCGCGGAAAACCCGTCACGGAAGTGACGCCGACAGGCGCCACAGAGGAAAACGGAACCTGTATTTCTTTTTCGCCGGATCCGGTTATTTTTGAAGAATTAGTTTTCACCCGGGAAATAATTATGGAACGTCTCAGAGAGCTGTCGTTTCTTAATCCGGGCCTTAAAATAATTTTTGAGGATTTTAGGGATGAGGGAATAAGAAAAGAGTTTGTATCGCAAGGGCTTACTGATTTTGTGACTTATATTAATAAAAATAAGGAATTGATAAATGAAATTCCGATTAATTTTCAGGCGCAAAAAGATAATACGATAGTAAACGTAGCTATACAGTACAATGCGAATTACAATGAAAATATTTATTCTTTTGCCAATAATATACGTACGCAGGAAGGCGGTACCCATGAAACCGGCCTCAAAAACGCCTTAACAAGAGTAATTGGCGATTATTGCAAAAAGAACGGATTTTTAAAAGAAAACGAATCCAATTTGTTAGGGGAAGATATTCGGGAAGGCATAGTAGCGGTTATATCAGTGCTGGTTAAGGAGCCTCAGTTTGAAGGGCAAACCAAAACCAAATTAGGCAATACTTATGTACAGGGCGTAGTCAATAGCGTAGTATACGAACAGTTAGGAGACTATCTTAACGAAAACCCCGCGATTGCCAAGAAAATAGCGGAAAAATCTATATCCGCCAAAAGGGCGAGAGAAGCGGCCCGCAAGGCCAGGGAACTGACCAGGAGAAAATCCGCTCTGGAATCTACCACGCTGCCTGGTAAACTGGCGGACTGCAGTAACAGCGACCCAGCCATGTCAGAGCTTTTTATAGTAGAGGGCAATTCTGCCGGAGGCTCGGCAAAATTAGGGAGAGACCCTAAATATCAGGCTATTTTACCTTTAAGGGGCAAAATTTTAAACGTTGAAAAAGCCAGACTGGACAGAGTATTGTCTAACGAAGAAATAAGAAATTTAATTACCGCGTTAGGAACCGGTATTGGGGAAGATTTTGATATTAATAAAGCCCGTTACCATAAAATTTTTATTATGACTGACGCGGATGTGGACGGCTCCCATATTCGGGTTTTACTGCTGACCTTTTTTTATCGGTATATGAGAAAATTGATTGAGAGCGGTTACGTATATATCGCGCAGCCGCCGTTATTTGGCTTGAAGCGGGGTAAAGAAATCAAATATTTTTATAAAACGACGGATATGAATCAATTTTTGGCCGGAAATGATCATAAATGGAGTATTCAGAGATATAAAGGATTGGGGGAAATGGATCCGGAACAATTGTGGTCCACGACTATGGACGCTGAAAAGCGTACGGTTTTGAAAGTCAATATAGAACAGGCCATTGAAGCGGAAAATGTATTTTCCGATTTAATGGGCGACAGCGTGGAGCCAAGAAGGGAATTTATTCAGCTCAATGCCTTGTATGTTGAACAAATTGATATTTAAATGAACTTTAAGGAGGAGTAACCGGGGTGGGATCCTTATATGAGGACAATAAAAACACCATAGATATTGACATAAAAAAAGAAGTGGAACGGTCATTTTTGGAATACTCCATGAGCGTAATCGTATCCAGGGCTTTGCCGGACGTTAAAGACGGCTTAAAGCCGGTACACAGAAGGATATTGTACGCGCTTTACGACTTGGGCATGACTTATGATAAACCGCATAAAAAATCAGCCAGTATAGTCGGGGAAGTAATGGGGAAATATCATCCTCACGGAGACAGCGCTATTTATCAGGCCTTAGTAAAAATGGCTCAGGATTTTTCTATGCGCTATCCTCTGATAAACGGACACGGCAACTTTGGCTCCATAGATGGCGACGAAGCTGCCGCCATGCGTTATACGGAATCACGTATGGCCAGAATCGGAGGCGAGTTATTAAAGGACATAAATAAAAATACCGTACCCTGGAAACCCAATTATGACGAATCTTTGCAGGAACCGCAAGTACTGCCGGCGCGTATTCCCAACCTGCTCCTCAATGGCTCCAGCGGTATCGCGGTAGGAATGGCGACCAATATTCCTCCGCATAATCTGGGCGAACTGGTGGAAGGGATAAAGGCCTATATTGATAATCGGGATATAACGCTGGAGGAATTGATACGCTATATTCCCGGTCCTGATTTTCCCACAGCGGGCATTATGGAGACAGGGGGCATACGTAAAGCTTATGAAACCGGACGGGGCTCGGTAAAAATACGCGCGCGCTATCACATAGAAGAATTGAAAAACGGTAAACAAGCTATAATAGTCACCGAACTGCCTTATCAGGTTAATAAAGCGCGTTTAGTGGAACGTATGGCTGACTTGGTTAAAGACAAGAGGCTGGAAGGCATAACTGATTTGAGAGATGAATCCGACCGCAATGGCATCAGAGTCTATATAGAAGTGCGGAGAGATGTAAATGTAAATGTGCTGATAAACAATCTTTACAAACACACACAAATGGAAGATAGTTTCGGCATTAATATGCTTAGCTTGGTTGAAGGGCAGCCGCAGACCCTGGGGCTGAAACAGATGATTCATTATTTTGTGCTGCACAGGGAAGAAGTCATACGCAACAGCACGCAATACGATTTGGATATTGCTAAAAACCGGCAGCATATTTTAGAAGGATTAAAGATTGCCTTAGATTATATAGATGAAATTGTTGCGTTAATAAGGAACAATAAAAATAGGGAAACCGCGCGGTTAGCTTTGGAAGAACGGTATGGTTTGTCGGAAACGCAAGCTAACGCTATTTTAGATATGCGGATGGTACAGCTAACAGGGCTGGAACAAGAAAAAATAGAAAACGAATATCAGGAAATATTGGTAAAAATTGCAGATCTGGAAAATATACTGGCCAGCCCCGAGCGGATTATGGCCCGGATAAAAGATGATTTGGACGATATCGACAAACAGTATGGCGACGATAGGAGAACGGAAATCTGTACTATAGACGCCGACATGAACGAAGAGGATTTTATTGAAGATCATGAAATGGTTATTACTTTAAGTAATAAAGGTTATGTTAAAAGGCAGCCGCTGGACACCTACCGCGCGCAAAAAAGAGGCGGTAAAGGAATCAGCTCTATTTCTACCAGAACGGAAGATTTTGCTAATGAGATTATAGTAACTTCTGTCTTGGCGCACATGCTGTTTTTTACCAATCAGGGACGAGTATTTTCTTATCGGGCTTATCAAATTCCGGAATCGTCCAGACAGGCTAAAGGATGGGCTCTGGTCAACTTCCTGGAACTGCGGCCGGACGAAAAAGTGACAACTTTAATAGCGGCCAAGAAATTTGATGATGAACGCAGCTTGTTAATGGTAACTAAAAAAGGTATTGTAAAAAAGACAGCGCTGTCAGCTTTTACTAATATAAGAAAATCAGGGCTGATAGCGGTGAACCTGCTTCCTGAAGATGAACTGGTAGGGGTGCTGAGGGTAGAAAGCGACGATAAAATATTGATTACAACTTCTATGGGCTTTTCCATTTCGTTTGAGCAAAAACAAATTCGCGCTATGGGGAGGACGGCTACCGGCATCAGAGGGATCAAACTGGGCAATAAAGATTATGTGGTGGGAGTAGATAAATATCGGGAACAGGCGAGCGCTTTACTGGTGACGGAAAACGGATACGGAAAAAGAGTGGATTTGAGTGAGTTTAAATTACAAAACCGGGGAGGCAAAGGACTTAAATCTATTACTATTACCGGTAAACACGGAACGCTGGTGGCTTGTAAAATTGTTCATAAAGACGATGAATTAGTGATACTGACCGGAGACGGCCAACTGATCAGGCTGGAAGCGGAAGAAGTCTCTTTACAGAAAAGATACTCGCGGGGAGTTCTGTTAATGAAGCTGCCGAAAAATGACCGTATTGTGGGCATTGCCTGTTTTAAAGTGGAAAAGGAAGAATAAAAAAAGACGGATAGAGCCATCTGCGCTAAAAAACAGGGTCAGCGGGGGATTAGTGGGTGAAAAAATAAACTCTAATTCCAGGTTACGCCTTGTCAACCGGCGGATCATGTGCTACAATAGCTTAAAATTTGAATAATTACGCGATGAAGGGAATAGTAAAAGTTTTGGCGGGGCAGAGAGCCGGTGGATGGTGTAAGCCGGCGCGGCGAAATTTTGAATCCGCCCCGGAGTGTGGGAACCCCGATGATTACGTTATAATCTTTAAGAGGATATATCTATTTATATCAACAAGGGTGGCAACGCGGGAAAAAACCTCTCGTCCCTGAAGGGATGAGGGGTTTGTATTTTTACATGGCTGACCTGCGCGGTCTTCTTTCTTGAAGTTGCTATTTTTAAAGGGCAGCGCCTGGTAAAGAAAAATATAAGCGGGACGGGCTGAAAAGGCGTATTAAATTTCGGGATAAACAGACGATAAAAATAACATTTCTCGGAATGAAAGCAGAAGGGAGTAAAAAGATGGGAAAAAAGAAAATAATAGTTACCGAAAAAATAGCTGACGAAGGGATTACTATTTTAGAAACTAAAGCTGAAGTAGATTACAGAGACGGCATAAGCAGAGAAGAATTAATGGAAATAATCGGAAACTATGATGCTCTGATTGTCCGTAGCATAACTAAAGTAAACGAAGAACTGATCGGCAAAGGGTTGCCGCGTCTTGCGGTAGTGGGACGGGCCTGCAACGGAGTGGACAATATTGACGTCGATGCATGCACGCGTTATGGGATCGTCGTTGCTAATACACCGGACAGCAATACCATATCGGCGGCTGAACAAACCATCAGTTTATTATTGTCTTCAGCCAGAAAAACCGCTTGGGCTAATCATTTTCTGAAAGAAGGGGTTTGGGACAGAAAGCCTTTCCGCGGGGTGGAGCTTTACGGAAAAACGGTGGGTATTGTTGGATTGGGGCGCATTGGTTCCATGGTTGCCACCAGGCTAAAATCTTTCAATATGAAAGTGATTGCTTATGATCCGTATATTCTGGATGAACGATTTGAGCGGTTTGGGGCGGAGAAACGGGAAACCTTGGAAGCATTAGTGCGGGAAGCGGATTTTATAACTGTTCACACCCCACGGAATGAAGAAACTATGCATATGATAGATGAAAAAGTGCTGAGCTGGGCCAAAGATGGGGTAAGGCTGGTAAACTGCGCGCGGGGGGGGATTATAAAAGAGGAAGCCATACTGAAGGGTTTGGCGGAGGGAAAAATCTCCAGCGCCGGACTGGATGTGTTCGAGCAGGAACCGGCCACCGGGAATCCTTTGTTTGAATATGATTCAGTGGTAGTAACCCCTCATTTAGGGGCGGATACTTTTGAAGCGCAGAAAAGAGTCGGGGAAACGATCGCCGAGCAAGTGCTTAAAGCGCTGAGGGGTGAAATTGTCCCTAATGTGGTGAACCTGCCCACGATGCTGACCGAAGAGTTAAATTACCTGCAGCCGTATATTTTACTGGCTGAAAAGCTGGGCAATATTTATTATCAGCTGGCTAAGTCGCCTATAGACCGTGTGGAGTTAACTTTCAGCGGACCGATAACTAAAAATGAAACTGAAATATTGACGATTTCTTTTTTGAAAGGGCTATTGGAACCGACCGTTGAATTGGTGAATTATGTAAACGCTAAAATGCTGGCGGCTGACCGCGGGATAAAAATATTTGAGAAAAAAGAAGCTCAAAGCCCCAAACGGTATAAAAATTTGATAACCGCGCATATATACGGTAAAGATGGGGAAATGGAACTGGCAGGAACTATTTCCAGGGCAAGGATCCCTATTTTAGTGGAAATTGACGGATATGAAACGGAAAGCCATTTGGAGGGATACGTTTTACTGGTAAAACATGAGGACCGTCCGAGAATTATTGGGCCGGTCGCTATGCAATTAGGGGATTCCGGAGTAAATATCGCGGGAATGAAAGTAGCACGCAAGAAAAAAGGTGAACAGTCCATAATGTTGATCAATGTTGATAATAAAATTGAAGACGAGGTGCTTAAAGCGCTGGTAAACTCTGATGGAGTATTGGAAGCGCCGGTATTGTTGCACTTTTAAAAAACGGGGAAAGATACGAAATAGACGCGTGATTGTTAAAAAAGGAGGCTTCAGATGCTAGATGTAAAATACATCCGAGCTAACCCGGATAAAGTAAGTGAATTACTGCGGAAACGTTTTATCAGCGGTGCTTTAGATGAGTTTTTAAAAATTGACGCTGACTGGCGCGCCCATTTAAGCAAATCGGAAGAATTAAAAAATTTCCGCAATGTGGCTTCTCAGGAAGTGGGTAAAAAGAAAAAAGCTGGGGAAAATCCGGTTGATTTAATGGAACAGGTTCGTCGGATCGGGGCGGAGATTAAAGTATTAGACGAGCAAATTGCGGAGATGGAACAAGAAATTCAAGCCATAATGCTGAAAATTCCTAATTTGCCCCATGGATCGGTTCCGGTCGGAGAAGACGAAAACAGCAATCTGGAAGTACGCCGCTGGGGAACCGTACGCCAATTTTCTTTTAATCCTGAGGCTCATTGGGATATCGGAGTGAAATTGGACATTCTTGATTTTGAAAGAGCGGCAAAGCTTTCAGGAGCGCGTTTTGTGGTCTATAAGGGTTGGGGCGCGCGTCTGGAACGCGCTGTAATAAATTTTTTCCTGGATGTCCATACCGGTAAGCACGGATATAAGGAAATTCTTCCGCCATTTATGGTAAACGCCGAATGCATGGAAGGGACCGGACAACTGCCCAAATTTGCCGAAGACATGTTTAAACTGGAGCAGAGGGAGATGTATTTGGTGCCTACGGCTGAGGTGCCGCTTACGAATCTTTACCGGGAAGAAATTTTAAGCGCGGCTCAGCTTCCTTTAAAACTGACTGCCTATACCCCGTGTTTTCGAGCTGAAGCAGGCTCTGCCGGCCGTGATACGCGAGGGCTTATCCGGCTGCATCAATTTAACAAGGTGGAACTGGTAAAAATTGTAACAGCAGAAACGTCTTATGCAGAGCTGGAAAAATTAACGGCAGATGCGGAGGAAGTATTGCGGCTTTTAGAATTACCTTATCGGGTTATGCTCCTGTCAAGCGGGGATATGGGTTTTTGCGCGGCCAAAACTTATGATTTGGAAGTGTGGATGCCGAGTTACAACACTTATAAAGAAATATCGTCCTGCTCCAATTGTGAGGATTTTCAAGCGCGGCGCGCCAATATCCGCTATCGCCATGGACTGAAAGAAAAACCCCAGTTTGCGCATACGTTAAATGGTTCTGGAGTCGCTGTTGGGAGGACAGTAGCGGCGATACTGGAAAATTATCAGCAAGAGGGCGGTTCTGTAGCTATACCCAAAGCGCTGCAGCCGTATATGGATAATATGAAGGTAATTCCCCCAAGGCACTTTACAGCATAAAAAATACGAACAAAACCGGAAGAAACGAACAGTTTATGTTCAGAAGGCAGTAACCGTTTTCTTTCGCAGAAATCCGCGCGGCGCGAGCCTTGATGAGTATCGTTTAGAGCCGGAAAGTATTGTTTTTGCAGGAATTTGCCGTACACCTCTCCGGGCTTGACGTAACTTAAAAAAGGGTTTTTTAAATGTCATCTTTTGCTGCCAGTCTGATTTTTAAATTGTACGAACAAATGCGGTATATTTTTATGAGCTAACATGGCCTTGTCACGCCAGCATTTTTTGCGTTATAATGTCTTTGCCCGGAATATTTTTTGAACGGGTGTCTTTTTGTAATTTAAAAGCATCTCAGCTGGTGCCGTCAGGAGTTTTTTGTTTCCGGGACGCTGATGGAGGAGAGAGAAACATGGAGGGCTAGCGAAGTGGTCATAACGCGGCGGTCTTGAAAACCGTTTGGGTGCAAGCCCACGGGGGTTCGAATCCCTCGCCCTCCGCCAGAAAGCCTGTAACCGCAGGAGGTTGCAGGCTTTTGCCATGAGCAAACGTGACGCCCAGCGAAAAAATCATATGCAACACAT
>JAISWS010000188.1 GCA_031270725.1 Syntrophomonadaceae bacterium
ACCGCGGCCGAAAGTATTCCGGATTTTACCTTTGACCCCGAAACAACCGCTTATAGTATCGTTTTCCCTGACACAGACACAAACTTCAATATGGTTGTAAGTACGGTGGATCCGCGTCCAAGCAGTTTATACTGGAAACTCCTTTTGGACGGCGGCGCAATCACGCCATCTGGTAACTACGAGAAAGCAGTCACCGCTGACGACAGCACATTTTCACCCATTGGGCTTTCCGGTAAGCTACCTATCGGAGAAAGTCACACGCTTTCTCTGGTGGTCGGGCAGAAATATGACAACGTATTTGTAAACTCTGACGTATATAATTTTACCGTTACGAGGATACCAGGGCTTGCCTCCCTCACAATCAAAGACGCTAACGATGCTACGGTACCTCTGTCGCCGGTCTTCAACGCTGGTACCACCGCGTATATAAATACCTACTCTGCCGTAACGCTGTCGGAGACCATAAAGCTGACTTCCAATTTCAACGGCGCCAAGGGTGTGAAATACTATCTGGGAGCGGAGATTGAGCCGCGCACGGCCAATCTGTCAAACGTCGAAATAAACCTTGCGGAATACACCGGGCCGGAAGCGGACATCGCGGTCATACCGATCCTTCTGGTCTATGACGAGGGCGGAAAAATCCCGTCAAGCAACGAATACACGCTGTATATCAGCGGCACCAACTACAGGCCGCAGATAACGGAGCAGCCGCAGGATGTGGCCTGCGACAAAGACGCGGCGCCGGAGCTTTTCGTAACGGTTACGGAGCCGGACGATGGTTCGCTCACCTACCAATGGCGCGGGGGAAGTACAACTGTTGCCATAAGAGACATCCCCGGCGCGACGGAAGCGGCATACCGGCCGCCGACGGACTGGGCAGGCGAGAGGTTTTACGACTGCGTTGTGACGAATACCGTTGACGGCGTAGCTTTCAGCACGACGAGCGGCACGGCGAAAGTTACGGTGAATCTCAGCTATGTCTCCCCACCGGTTATTCTCCGGCAGCCCGGAACCTACGCCCCGCATAGGGCGGGTTTCCCCGAGACGGAATATAAAACAGATTACAAGGCAGGCGAAAAATTCAACTCGATGTATGTGCGCCTGAGGCAACCGGAACCGAATGTGGAATTCAGCTTTGAATTTTATCACAATACGGTCAACTCCACTGAAAATGCAGATCATCTGGACGTTGTGAGCCCACGCACAGTTGGGTCAGGTGGAAGCGGTACTAGCGGAAGCGTGTCTTGGGTCGAGTTAAGCTTTGAGCCTGTCACCGGTTTTCCGGCCGGCGAACATTACATTTACTGCGTCATCACCGCGACGGACATAAACAATTCTGACAACAAATCAGTAACGACAAGCGACATCGTTGCCCTGACTTACAGCGAGGTGACGCTTGACCTGGACGGATCGGGCACGGAGGAGGAGCCTTACCTGATCAGGGGCGCGGCGGATTTCGCGAAAGTCAGGGAGGCGGTAAACGGCGGGCTAAGACTTAGCGGCATCTATTTTAAGATGGATAACGATGTTACGCTTCCGGCGGACTGGGAACCTATCGGGCTAATTTCCGATGAGGGGGACGAGGAATCTCTCAACGCCAAGGCTTTCTGCGGTAATCTGGACGGCGGCGGATATACGCTCACCATCGCGGAGGGCGGCAAGCCCCTGTTTAAATACGCCGGCGAATCCGTCATCAAGGATCTGAATATCTTCGGCACGCGGATCGAAGGCGCGGGGCTTATCAACAATATCTTCACCGATTACGGTGAAGATATGGACTATTATACGGGTTGTCCGAATTCTGTGATGCTGGATAATGTGCGCCTGCTCTCCGGATCGTCCACGCTGAAATCAGGCTTTATGCAGGGCAGCGGATCAGGCGCGAACACAATCACTATCCGCAACTGCGTTGTTGAGTCTGACGTGATTATTGGCTACGACAAACAGCAAAGCGGAATCGGCTCTTTCGTCGGCGGTAGTTTCAACGGGCAGATTGACAACAGCTTCAGCTACGCGGCAGTTTACGGAGTAAACGTAGTGGGCGGCCTCGCCGGAAGTAAAGGCCAGGCGATGGGCATGTGCGTCATCAGGAACAGCGCGTTCCTGGGCGATATCGAAGCAACGGGGGACTGGGTCGGCGGCATCATCGGCAAGGGATATGATTCCGAATCAGCGCCGAACACGCCGCCGGTATCGTTTATAAACTGCTACGTAGAAGCGGATATCACAGCCAACGACTATGTAGGCGGCATCTTCGGCGGCGAGCCGGTTCTGAAATTGGCAATCAATAACTGTAACCTTCGTGACAGCATTTTCTACGGTACGATAACGGCTTCCGGCACTAATGTCGGGGGCATAATCGGCTATCTCAGAAGTGTTGACTCTTATCAGCGTATTGAGAATAATTACTTTTATGAGACTTCGGGCGCTTTAAATGCTATGGGAGTTATTGTTGACGTGGTTACAAGCTTGCCGTCGGGATCTAGTAGCGGGCTCGAAGGGACTGTTATACCAGACGGCGCAGCATATCTGGCGGCTATCGGTTCATCTAAAACAGCCGAGGAATTTGCGGACGGTACGGTGCTGGCACTGCTCAATAACGGGGTGTACCAAAACTGGGTGCAGGGCGAAAAATACCCGCTGCTGCTTGAGGGCGCGGTGCTTACTGATCTGGAGGTCTCCGGCGCGTATAAGAATGAATACTATATCGGTGATGAGCTGAACCTGACAGGCATCGAATACACGGCTGTGTGGAGCAACGGCTACCGGGAGAGCGTCAGCCCCGATAGTGTCATCGTCACAGGCTATGACAAAAACACCCGCGCTGTGCAGACGCTGACGGCGGAGTACGGCGCGGCGACAGCGACGTTCAAGGTAACGGTGCTGAAACCGGCGCCGGGCGACGGAGGCCCATCCCTGAGCACCATAACGGTGTATTTTACCCTGAAGGGCGATGAATTGCACGACAGCGACACGGACGGCAGGGTACACGGCAACACCATGGGCGGTCTGCAAACCTGGATTGAGCGGACAGGCTATACGGTTGACCTCAACGCTACGGCGGCCGACGTCATCAAAAAAGCGATCGACGAGGCGGGCATTACTTGGGACAATCCGTCGGGTAATTATATCAAGTCGCTCACACGCGGCGGCGTTACCATAGGCGAGTTTACGAACGGCAGGAACAGCGGGTGGATGTATACGCTCAACGGTGAGTTTTCAACGAACGGCATAGCCGAACAATACTTGGATAACGGCGACAATATACTGCTGTATTACACGGACGATTATACAAAAGAAGACGGTTCCAATATATTAACGGGCGGCGACGCTGGAGGAGGGGGAGCCTCAGGCGGAACCGTAAAAGAAACTGGGACGGAAAAGACCGTGGAAACAGAAACCGCGCAGGAATTACCATTGGCGACTACAGTGACGCCGGTAGCCGACACCGGCAGCAATACCAATGCCATCGCGCGGTTTACTGACGTCCAAAACCACTGGGCGGTTGAATCCATCAGCTATGTAGTGGAGAAAGGGCTGTTCGCCGGAACTTCCGACAACACTTTCAGCCCCGACCGCTCTATGACCAGAGGAATGCTGGTAACGGTACTGGGGAGGCTTTACGGAGCGGATGTCGGCAGCTACGCCGTAAGCAGCTTCAGCGACGTAGAAGCGGGCCAGTACTACGCTCCTTACATAGAATGGGCGAAAGCTAACGGAATAGTAAGCGGCGTCGGCGACAATAAATTCGCGCCCGACGCGGAAATCAGCAGACAGGATCTGGCCGCGCTGCTCATGCGTTACGCGGATTTCAGCCAGAAACAGTTCCCGGTCACTTTGCAATATGTGACTTTCTCCGACGATGCTGAGATAGCGGACTACGCAAAAACAGCGGTGGAAACCCTGTACCGCGGCGGAATAATAAGCGGCAGGCCCGGCCTGTCACCGGAGGGGGGCAATGTATTCGACCCGTCCGGCAGCGCGACCCGAGCGGAAGTCGCCTCTATGCTGCAAAGGTTTATTGAGAAACAGCTCTGAGCAAAACTGACTTGAGCGGGCGGGAGCTTATTCCGCTTAGCGAAACGGCTTTTGGAACGAAGTAACGAAGCAGCGAAATATAAGATTAATAAAACAGTTAATAATTTTTAAAATTTTGCCCCCGCTGAATCTGGCGGGGGCCTTTCGCTTTTTTTAAGAAAGTGCCCGCCGAATGTTGAAAGAACACGCCTGACAGATGCCGGAAAGCAGTTTGTTCTTTTCCCCGTGTATTTTGAATAAAAATTTTCATAATGCGTTAAGGGGGGGGCCTTCATGTCAAACAACTTCTGCCACATGCGATGTGATGAAGTTCTGGAGCATTTTCACACTGATATGAGTACGGGACTGGATGAATATGAAATAAAGAGACGCCAGAAACTAGGGTTAAACATTTTGGAAACCGGCGCGGCTGTTAATCCGTTCAGGATTTTTATCAGCCAATTTACTGATACTATGGTATTAGTTTTATTGGGCGCTACTGCTATTTCGGCGATTGCGGGCTCTATAGCCGACGCGGCCACGATAATGGCTATCGTAATCGTAAATGCCGTTTTAGGCTTTGTACAGGAATACCGGGCTGAAAAATCAATGGATGAAATTAACAAAATGGCGGCGCCCCACGCGTTTGTTTTAAGGAAAGGCGCGAGGAAAAAAATTCCCGCCCGGGATTTGGTAGCCGGAGACATTGTTTTTATTGAAACCGGGGATAAAATCCCCGCTGATTTAAGAATTTTAGAAAGTGCCGGCCTGGAAGCGGACGAAGCGTTTTTGACGGGAGAATCGCTGCCGGTCGCCAAAAACAGTGAAGTTTTGCGAAATAAAGAATTTGCTTTAGCGGAGCAGAGCAATATGGCGTTTATGGGGTCGGCGGTTACCCGCGGACATGGATTGGCCGTTGTTGTTAACACCGGTATGAACACGGTGATGGGTGAGATTGCCGTGATGATAGGCGGCAGCGCCGATAGTTTAACTCCCTTACAGATAAAATTGAACGATTTAGGCAAAACCCTGATAATTATTTGCCTGGCGGTTTGCGGAACGGTTGCGGGAATGGGCGTTTTGCGGGGTGAAAATATATTCAATATGTTTATGTCCGGGATTAGTCTGGCGGTGGCCGCCATACCGGAAGGGCTGCCGGCTATTGTGACTGTGGTGTTAGCGGTCGGCGTTCAGCGCTTGTCCAAACGGAACGCTATTGTCAGGAAACTTTCGGCGGTTGAAACGCTCGGCTGTACGGATGTCATTTGTTCTGACAAAACCGGTACGCTGACTGAAAATAAAATGCGGGTGGTTAAAATCGCTACGGTGGAAAAACAGTTCAGCGTTGACGGAAACGGCTATGAGGCGCGGGGAAAAATATATTGCGAGGGGCGTGAGGTAAATACGGACGAAGAGCCGTGTTTGCGGCAGGTAGCGGATATTGCCGCTAACTGTAATAACGCGGCTTTGGAAAAATATAAAAATACTCACCGCGTTTACGGGGATCCCACCGAAGGTGCTTTGCTGGTTATGGCTATTAAGGCGGGGCGGAAAAATAAGTACCGGCGCTGGTTTGAAATACCGTTCGATTCCCGGCGCAAATGTATGAGTGTGGGGGTGTGGGCGGCTGGAAAAGCGACGGTGTTTGCCAAAGGAGCTCCGGAGGTTATTCTGGCCGCCTGCTCGCAGGTAGCGGACGGCCATATACTCCGGCCGCTTAATGAATTTTATAGAGACAGACTGAAGGCAATACAGGAAGAATGGGGCAATGAGGGGATTCGGGTTTTGGCTGTGGCCGCTAAACCCTGGCACGGGAAAACCGAAATTACAGATGAGCGGGAACTGGAAAAAGATTTGATATTTTACGGTTTATGCGGGCTGATTGATCCTCCGCGGCCGGGAGTGGCCCAGGCGGTGCGGCAATGCCGGGAAGCCGGCATTATTCCGGTGATGATTACCGGAGACCATCCCTCAACGGCTGCCGCAGTGGCTAAAGCAATCGGCTTGGCCGAAAACGGCACAGTGGTTACCGGTTTGGAAATTGACGGGATGTCCGACGGCAGCCTCTATAAAAATATTATAGATAACAGAGTTTTTGCCAGAGTTTCGCCGCAGCATAAAAACCGCATCGTCAAAGTACTGCAAAAACAAAAACACATAGTGGCGATGACCGGAGACGGAGTGAACGACGCGCCGGCGGTAAAAGCGGCTGATATAGGGATAGCGATGGGCGTCAGCGGTACGGAAGTTACCAAAGAAGCGTCAGCTATGATTTTAGCGGATGACGATTTTTCCACTATCATAGCTTCAGTTTATGAAGGGCGGGCTATTTACAATAATATCCGTAAATTTATCCGTTATTTATTAGGCTGCAATATAGGCGAGGTCTTGGTTATGTTTGTGGCGTCCCTTCTGGGAATGCCGCTGCCTTTGCTGCCGATTCAGATATTATGGGTAAACCTGGTTACCGATGGGCTGCCCGCCATGGCTTTAGGCCTGGAACCTCCTGAGCCGGGCATTATGAGCAAGAAGCCCAGGCCGGCTTCTGAAAGTATTTTTGCGCGTGGGTTGGGTTATAAATTAGCGGGCCGCGGTATTTATATAGCCGCCGTTACTTTGCTGGCGTTTACAGGCGGATTGGTCAGTAACCGGCTTGCGGGCGACCAGTCAATGTTTCTGCCTTACACTATGAGCATAACGGCTTTGGTTTTCGCCCAGCTTTTTTTTGTATTCGAGTGCCGTTCGGAAGAACACTCGCCGTTTGATTTAGGTTTTTTCACCAACAAATTATTGCTGGCAGCGGTTTTAATATCAATTATCATGCACAGTTCGGTTATTTACTCGGCACCCCTGCAAGCGGTGTTTCATACGACCGGATTAAGCTTATGGCACTGGTTGTTTATCATTATTTTAACCGGCCCTAAATTTTTATTTAAATTAATAATGTATTTTAGTCAAAGTGTTTTAAAATTACGTGATTCTTATGCTAAAATGAATAACTAAGTAGTGATGATAAAAAATGAAACTAAACATGAACAGAAATCATTGAACAAGCCGTTTTTTATTACTCGTTATTTTTAAATTCGTTGGACAGGAGGGGCGTGATGGACTTTGTTAAAATGCACGGAACCGGTAATGATTTTATTATTATAAATGTTGCCGGCTGGGAAGATTTTGATGAATACCAGCCTTGGGCCGCGGCGCTTTGTGACCGTAATTACGGCGTAGGCGCCGACGGCTTGATAGGAGTTGGCAGGGATGAAAAAAGTGACGTTTTTATGCGTATTTTTAATTCCGACGGCAGCGAAGCGGAAATGTGCGGAAACGGCATAAGATGTGTCGCGCATTACGCAAGGCGTGAAAAGATAAGCGGCTTGAATCATTTGTCAGTGAGAACTTTAGCGGGAACGAGACATTTGGAGATACTCAGTTTTGAAAGATATGTTTCGCGGGTCAAAGTTGACATGGGAGAGCCTGTGTTCAGCAGAGAGCTGATTCCCGTGTCCGGAACCGGCTCCAATGTCGGAATAGAAGTTGCGGCTTTAGGAAAAAAATATATTGCCACGGCTGTTTCCATGGGCAACCCCCATTGCGTGATTTTTGTTGATAACGCGGAGGAGGTTCCGCTGGAAGAAGTCGGGCCGGTTTTGGAAAAAAACGAGCTGTTTCCGGCTAAGGCCAATGTTGAATTCGTGCAGATAGTTGACGCGGAAAATCTGATTATGCGGGTTTGGGAAAGAGGCGCTGGCATTACTAATGCGTGCGGTACCGGCGCTTGCGCGGCATTAGCGGCGGCTGTTTTAAATAATTATTCTTCCGAACGGGCCCGTATCCGACTGCCGGGAGGCGTTTTACTTGTTGAATGGGAAAAAAACAGTGATAACCGGATTTATATGACCGGGCCCGCTCAGGAAGTTTTTACCGGCAGCATTGATTTGGATAAATTTTTTAGTAAGTAAATATCTATCTATATTATTCTAGGAGGTTTAATAAAATGAATGAAAGCATACCCATGCAAAATCTGCCCCCGTATCTCTTTGCCCGTATTGAAAAGAAAATAGAACAGGCAAAAGAACAGGGTATTGATATCATTAACTTAGGTATAGGAGACCCTGATTTGCCTACGCCTAAACATATAGTGGACAAGATGGCGCTGAGTATTTATGACAGCGCTACCCATCAGTACCCGAGTTCCGTGGGCAGACTGGATTTCCGCGCTTCCGTGGCCGGTTGGTATAAAAAACGTTTTAACGTGGATTTGGATCCCCGGTCTGAGGTAGTAACTTTAATTGGCTCCAAAGAAGGAATCGCGCATATATCCTTTGCGTATCTGGATAAAGGAGACGTTAACTTAATTCCTGATCCGGGATATCCGGTTTATGGCATCGGCACGCTGTTAGCGGGGGGGACCTCATATGTTATGCCGTTGCTGGAAAAAAATAATTTTTTGCCGGATTTAGATAAAATCCCGTCTGATGTCGCTGAAAAAGCTAAGTTAATGTTTTTAAATTATCCCAATAACCCGACCGGGGCGGTGGCTGACCTTAATTTTTTTAAAAAAGTGGTTGATTTCGCAAAAAATTACGATATATTAGTATGTCATGACGGACCTTATTCAGAGATAACTTTTGATGGAGTAAAAGCTCCGAGTTTTTTGGAAATTCCAGGCGCTAAAGAGGTTGGCATTGAGTTTCATTCTTTATCTAAGACTTATAATATGACAGGATGGAGAATAGGATGGGCGGTGGGACAAGCAAAGGCTATTGAGGCTTTAGGCAGGATAAAATCCAATCTGGATTCCGGCGTTTTTGAAGCAATCCAATACGCGGGTATTACAGCGCTGGAAGGGCCTCAGGATTGTGTAGCCGAAATTTGCAAAGTTTATCAGGAGCGTAAAGACGTAGTGCAGAAGGGATTGCGGAAAATGGGCTGGAACGTTAAAGGGCCGCAGGGAAGTTTGTATTTCTGGGTTCCGGTTCCGTCAGGATATACGTCGGAATCATTTGCCGAAGAAGTGCTTGATAAAGCCGGAGTTATCATCACTCAGGGCAATGGTTACGGTGTTTACGGCGAGGGCTATTTCCGCATTGCCATGACAGTGGACAAAGCGCGGATGGAAGAGGCTTTTGAACGTATGTATCAGGCATTGGGAAAGGTTAACGTTTGATAAGATGATAAAAAGCATGACGGGGTTTGGCCGGGGTGTTTCTGAAACGGACGGGTATATGATATACTGCGAAATAAAGGGGCTTAATCACCGTTATTTGGATATCAGTATCCGGATACCAAGGTATTATGCATTGCTGGAAGACAAAATAAAAGCGGCGGTCAGGCAATTTATAAACCGCGGCAGGGTTGAAATAAATATTGAAGTCAAAAAAACATCCGGACTACGCCATAGCGTCAAACTTGACAAAGAATTAGCAATAACTTATTATAATAATCTAAACGATATAGCCGATATATTGTCCATGCCTCTTGAAGTTAGAACTATTGACTTATTCAGGCTGCCGGAAGTATTTTCCTTAGAAGAACAGGAAGAAGATATGGAGAAGGTTTGGCGGTTTGTGGAGAAAGCCTTGCTGATCGCGTTGGAAGACAAAGTGGCGATGCGCCGCAACGAAGGCGCTTATATGGTTGCGGACATTAAAGAAAGAAATCTTGTCAATATTGCGAGGATTAAGCAGCTGGAGGAAAGAGCCCCGCGGGCGGAGACTGAATACAGAAACAAGCTGCGGCAGCGTATGCGGGAATTATTCGCAGCCGGAGCGGTTGACGAACAGCGTTTATGGCAGGAAGCGGCAATATTTGCCGATAAATCAAACGTTACTGAGGAAATCGTTAGGTTACGCAGCCATATCAAATATCTGGATGAACTTTTGGAAACGGGAGGGACGGTTGGTCGTAAATGTGATTTTCTTTTGCAGGAAATGTTCAGGGAAATCAATACGGTGGCTTCGAAATCAAATGATTTGGAAATGAGTCAGATAGCGGTGGATGTGAAAGCCGAACTGGAAAAAATACGGGAGCAAGTTCAAAATATTGAGTAAAGTTAATAACGTTTAAGGAGGTGTATCCGGTTATCCGGGTAGGTATGGACATTAAATTAGTAAACATAGGTTTTGGTAATATTGTTGCGGTTAACAGAATTGTCGCGATCGTTGGGCCTGAATCCGCTCCCATTAAGAGGGTTATTCAAGAAGCGAGAGAAAAGGGGACGCTGGTTGACGCTACTTATGGCAGAAGGACCAGAGCTGTTATTGTGGCCGACAGCGGCCATGTTGTTTTATCCGCGGTTCAGCCGGAAACGGTGGCGAATCGCCTTTCGTCAAAAGAAATCAGTGAAGAATCTTGACCGATAAAGCACATGATTAAAAGCAGGAACGGTATCTTATTTGTGATTTCAGGACCTTCCGGAGTAGGCAAGGGTACCATTACAAAAGAGCTATTTGAAAGAATATCCAATATATTTTTGTCTGTTTCCGTGACGACAAGAATACCCAGAAGCGGGGAAATTCAGGGCGATAATTATTTTTTCGTAGCGGTCCATGAATTTGAGCGGATGGTTGGTGATGGCGAGCTTCTGGAATGGGCGCGGGTTTACCGGAATTATTATGGGACGCCGCGAAAATTTGTGCTGGAGAATTTGGCGCGCAAACGTGATATAATTTTAGAGATTGATATTCAGGGAGCCTTGCAGGTTAAAAAGAACATGCCGCAGGGTATATTTATATTTATAGCGCCCCCTAATACGGCGGAATTGGCTAAACGTATCCAGCTAAGGGGGAAAGATTCCGAGGAGAGTATGCAGACCAGATTGTCCGCAGTAAAACAAGAATTGGAACATATGCAATTTTATGATTATGTAGTTGTTAATGAGGATCTGGAACTGGCGGTTGAGAAAGTTAAAGCAATAATTATAGCCGAACGGTGCCGATACAGTAATATATTAATGGAGGGATCACAGTGATACCCACTTCAACGAAAGATTTGATTACTATTGCCGACAGCA
>JAISWS010000040.1 GCA_031270725.1 Syntrophomonadaceae bacterium
ACAGGCGGCTGAAAGGGGCATAAAGATTATTATAGCCGGAGCAGGAGGAGCCGCGCATTTGCCGGGAGTTATAGCGGCGTATACTACTTTGCCGGTTATAGGGGTTCCTATTAAGACTGAGTATTTGGGAGGAATTGATTCCCTTTATTCAATTGTTCAGATGCCGAAAGGAATACCGGTTGCTGCTATGGCTGTCAACGGAAGCGCGAACGCCGCTTTGATGAGCGTAGCTATTTTATCTTTGTCAGCGCCGGAATTAGCGGAAAAGCTTCAAGATTACCGCCGCAAAATGGCGGAAGAGGTGATGGTTAAGAACCGGAAGCTGAAAAGCCAGGGGGCGGTTTCGTATCTTTTGTATAAGGAGGGGCATTCATGATTTCTCGTTACGCGTTGCAACCTATGGCGGAGATATGGGAAGAAGAATATAAACTGAATAACTGGCTACGGATAGAAATTGCCGCTTGCGAAGCGTGGGGAGATTTGGGAAAAATACCCGCCGCGGCGGTTGAAGCTATAAAAGAAAAAGCCGAATTTAATACGGACAGGATAAAAGAAATTGAAAATCAGGTGCATCACGATGTGATAGCTTTTTTAACCAATGTGGGTGAGTATGTGGGCGAAAATTCAAAATACATTCATTTGGGGATGACTTCTTCGGATATTTTAGATACCGGGCTGGCTATGCAGATGCGCGACGCCGGGCAGATTATTCTGAGTAAACTCAAAGAGCTGTTACTTGTTACTGCGGAGAAGGCCAAGGTTTATAAATATACTTTGACCATAGGACGTACTCACGGCGTTCATGGGGAGCCTACTACTTTCGGTCTGAAGATGGCTTTGTGGCATACGGAAATTGAACGGGCCATAACCAGAATGGAGCAGGCTACAGAAGTCATATCATATGGAGCGGTTTCCGGAGCGGTCGGTAATTTCGCGCATCTTGACCCTTATGTGGAAGAATATGTTTGCCGGAAGCTGGGATTGAAACCGTGTCCGGTTTCGACGCAGATTATTCAGAGAGACCGCCATGCCCAGTATATGACGGCTCTGGCTTTGACGGCAGGTTCGTTGGAAAAAATGGCGACGGAAATACGCAATCTTCAGCGCACCGAAATTTTGGAAGCGGAAGAACCGTTTCATTCGGGACAGAAGGGATCTTCCGCTATGCCCCATAAGAGGAACCCTATGATAAGCGAACGCGTGGTTGGGTTATCCAGAGTAATCCGCGGCAATGCCCTGGCGGCTATGGAGAATATTTCCCTGTGGCACGAACGTGATTTGACCCATTCGTCGGTGGAAAGGGTTATAATACCGGACAGCTGTATTCTTTTAGATTACATATTGGATCGGTTTATTAAAGTAGTAAAAGGGCTGGTGATATATGAGGATAATATGCAGGCTAACATATATAAAAACAGAGGTTTGGTGTTTTCGCAGGAGTTAATGCTTACTTTGATAGGAAAAGGCATGCGGCGGGAGGCGGCTTATGAAATAGTGCAGCGCTGCGCGATGCAGAGCTGGAGCCGGAGATTGGATTTCAGAGGTTTGCTTGAAGCCGAGCCGGAAATAAACGGGCGTTTAACAGCGGAAGAATTGGACACGGTTTTTGATTTGGCAATTTATAAAGAAAAGGTTGATTATATTTTTAAAAGATGCGGGCTGGCTTGAACGGTGAAAAATGGTTAACAACTGAACCCGCCGCCATGAGCGGGAAAATTTTAAGGGGGTAAGGAGAATTTGAAGGCCAATGTTTATGTGACTCTTAAAGCGGGAGTATTGGATCCTCAAGGAGAAACGGTGAAAAGGTCTTTACATTTAATGGGTAATGATGATATTGAGGAGGTCAGGATAGGGAAATTTATCCAGATAAAAATGCGAAACCAAGGCCTGGAACAGGCCCGGCGGCAGCTTGAGGAAATTAGCGACCAGTTGCTGGCTAACCCGGTTATTGAAGATTTTCGGGTGGAACTGGCAGAAGGAGAATAATGATGAAATTTGGAGTGGTGGTTTTCCCCGGCTCTAATTGTGACGCGGACTGCTTTTACACTGCGGAAAAAGTGCTGCGGGAAGAAGTAGAATACATTTGGCATCAAAATAATCATTTGCCGGCGGTGGACGCTTTGATTATTCCGGGCGGCTTTTCTTACGGTGATTATCTCAGATGCGGAGCGGTCGCCAGATTTTCCAATATAATGCCGGAAATAGTCAAATTTGCCGAAAACGGCCGTTTAGTGCTGGGTATATGCAACGGGTTCCAGATATTGACGGAAGCAAAGCTGCTGCCGGGAGCTTTGCTGCGAAACGACAGTCTGAAATTTATATGCGCGGATGTTTACCTGAAAGTAGAAAATAATAATTCGCCGTTTACTAATGCTTATCAGCCGGGCGAAATTATTAAAATGCCGGTCGCGCACGGCGAAGGCAATTATTTCTGCGATCCTGAAACTCTGGCCGGGCTTAAAAACGAAGGACGGATTTTATTTACTTATTGCGGGCCGGAGGGTGAAAGCGCGGCGGAATATAATCCGAATGGTTCTTTGGCTAATATCGCCGGTATAGTGAATAAGCAGGGAAATGTTTTAGGAATGATGCCTCACCCGGAACGCTGTGCCGAAACTATTTTAGGAGGAACGGACGGGCTGACGCTTTTCAATTCCATATGCGGATGGCTCAGGAAGGCGGATAGCAAATGAAAGAACTCACATATAAAGAAATGGGCCTGACGGATGAAGAATATGAGAAAATTATAATTCATCTGCGAAGAAAACCGAATTATTTAGAATTAGGAATGTTCGCGGTTATGTGGTCTGAACATTGCTGTTATAAAAACTCGCGGCATTTGCTTAAAAACTTTCCCACCAAAGGAGCGCACGTTATTCAGGGACCGGGAGAAAACGCCGGAGTAGTCGATATCGGTGATAAACAAGCGTTGGTTTTTAAAATTGAAAGCCATAATCACCCTTCGGCTATAGAGCCTTACCAGGGAGCGGCGACAGGAGTGGGCGGAATTGTCAGAGATATATTTACCATGGGAGCCAGGCCGGTCGCCCTTCTCAATTCTTTGCGTTTTGGCCCTATAGAAGACGCGAAGGTCAAATCGCTTTTCAGCGGCGTGGTATCCGGAATTGCCGGATATGGAAACTGTTTGGGCATTCCCACGGTTGGAGGAGAGGTGTATTTCGGCGACAGTTATAAGGGAAATCCCTTAGTAAACGCTATGTGTGTAGGCTTAGTCAACCACGACGATATAGCTTTGGCTGTGGCGGGCGAAGCAGGCAGACCCATTATGATTGTAGGCTCAAAAACCGGCCGTGACGGTATTCACGGAGCTACTTTCGCTTCGGAAGAATTGACGCAGGCTTCTCAGCAAAAAAGGCCGGCGGTTCAGGTAGGCGACCCTTTTATGGAAAAATTATTGATAGAAGCCTGTCTGGAGTTGATAAAAGAAGATTTGGTTATAGGTATGCAGGACTTGGGCGCGGCCGGATTGACTAGCTCTATTGCCGAGACGGTCAGCAAATCCGGATATGGAGTGGAAGTGGATGTTCAGATGGTGCCGCGGCGGGAAACAAAAATGTCGGCATATGAGGTTATGTTATCAGAGTCGCAGGAAAGGATGCTGATTGTCCCCCGTTTAGCAAAAGAGAAACGCGTAAGTGAGATTTTTGCCAAATGGGGGTTAGACGCGAATGTTATCGGTAAAGTTACCGGCGACGGGATGTTCAGAGTTCTTTCCGGGGATCAAGTGGAAGGAGAGATACCGGTACGCGCTTTAACCGATGACAGCCCTGTTTATATAAGGCAAGGCGTGGAACCGGAGTATTACAATAAAAACAAAAATTTTAAAACCGACGCGTTACCGTATTTTGATAATACTGAAGCTTTATGTAATTTATTGGCTTCGCCTAATATTGCCAGTAAAGCCTGGATTTATGAGCAATATGATCATCAGGTTATGGCTAATACCGTTATAGAACCAGGAAACGGCGACGCGGCTGTTTTAAGAATAAAGGATACTGATAAGGGAGTAGCCTTTACAACTGACGGCAATGGCCGCCTGGTATATCTGGATCCTTTTCAGGGCGGTAAAGCGGTGGTATGCGAGGCGGCCCGTAATTTGGCCTGTGCTGGCGCTAAGCCGTTGGCCCTGACTAATTGCCTCAATTTTGGCAATCCTGAGAAACCAAATGTTTACTGGCAAATGGAGATGGCGATCAAAGGCATGGCGGAAGCTGCTGAATATTTAGAAATTCCGGTTGTCAGCGGTAATGTGAGCTTGTATAATGAAAGCGGCGGCCAGGCGGTATATCCGACCCCGGTAGTTGGCATGGCGGGCTTGCTGGAGGATATTAAGCACAGATGCGATATGGGGTTTAAACAAGCGGGGGATTTGATAATTCATTTTGGCCCCTGGTGCGCGGAATTGGGAGGTTCTGAGTATTTATCCGTTTGTTACGGGCTGGAAAAAGGCGCTGTTCCGCCGGTACATTTGGCTCAGGAAAAAAAACTGATAGATTTTTTGTTGCGGCTGCATAAAGAAAATTTGCTGAATTCATGCCATGATATCAGCGAAGGGGGATTGGCGGTGGCTTTAGCCGAAGCCGCCATTGTGAGCGGTTTCGGATTTTTAGTTAGTTTGGATTTTACGGGTGTTCCATTGAATAAATTGCTTTTTGCCGAAGGCGGCGGCCGGGCTTTCGCGACTTGCGGCCAGGCCCAGTGGGAAAAAGTTATGAATTTTGCCGCGGATTTCGCTATGGAAACACACGTTGTAGGGACGGTTACCGGAAACAGGCTTGTTTTTAAAAAACAAGAACGGGAAATAATTAACCTTACCCTGGAAGAAGCGGGGAAACAATGGAAGGAGTCCATTCCATGTCATATGAGATAGAAGATAAGATAAGAGATGAATGTGGTGTTTTCGGGATTTATATGAATTATCCCGCAACATTGTCTGACCCGGCTAAAATTGCTTATTACGGTATTTTTGCTTTGCAGCACCGGGGACAGGAAAGTGCCGGAATAGCTGTGTCGAATGGACAATATATAAAAGTTTATAAAGATATGGGGCTGGTTACGGAGGCCCTTCATCCCGAAACGATAGAAACTTTACAAGGGCATATTGCTATCGGCCATGTCCGGTATTCCACTAAAGATAATTCTTCTTTGATTAACGCCCAGCCTTTGGCGCTGCATTATAACAAAGGCATGATAGCTCTGGCGCATAACGGGAATCTGATGCATGACGGAACCTTGCGCCAGGAACTGGCGGATGACGGGGCCGTGTTCCACACTACTAATGACATTGAAATAATTGCCAATTTGATAGCCCGTCATTCGAAAAATTCTATTGAAGAAGCTATAATTAAGTGTTTGCCGATAATGGGAGCCGGTTTTGCCTTGCTGGTGATGACGGAGGACAGCTTGATTGGGGTGCGGGATCCTATGGGTATACGGCCTCTGTGCCTGGGACAGTCCAACGGAGATTATATGCTGGCTTCAGAGTCGGCGGCTTTCGATACCATCGGAGCGAAATTCATCAGAGACGTCAAGCCGGGAGAAATTATAATTATAGATAAAGACGGCTGCCGGGGCCGCCAGGGGATAGAAACCGGCAAAAAGGCGCATTGCATATTTGAATACATATATTTTGCCCGCCCTGACAGCAATATAGATGGGATTAATGTTTATCAGGCCCGTAAAGAATTAGGCAGGCAGCTGGCCAGGGAAAATAAAGTAGATGCCGATTTGGTCATTTCAGTACCGGACTCCGGCACGCCTTCGGCTTTAGGTTTTGCTCAGGAAGCCGGTTTGCCTTTTGAAGAAGGTTTAATGAAAAATCGTTATGTAGGCAGAACTTTTATAAAACCCAGCCAGCAGTTGCGTGAGCTGGGAGTGCGCCTCAAACTGAATCCGGTGAGGGAAATTGTAAAAGATAAAAAGATAGTAATGGTGGACGATTCTATTATGCGCGGTACCACCAGCAAGCAGATAGTTCAAATGCTCAGGGAAGCGGGCGCCGCTGAAATCCATATGGCTGTCGCTTCTCCTCCTACCAGGTACCCGTGTTATTACGGCATTGATACGGAGAAGCCGGAACAGTTAATAGCCAATTCTATGACTGAAAAAGAAATTGAGGATTTTATTACGGCGGACAGTCTGTATTATATTTCTAAAGAAGGCATGATAAAGAGTTTGCAAAATGATGAATGTAACTTTTGTACAGCGTGTTTCAGCGGCAATTATCCGTTTAAATATGAAAATAATAAAAAACCGTAAAGGAAAAGATTTATGTTAAAAAAAAGTTTGGACTATAAAAAAGCCGGTGTGGATATAGACGCCGCCAGTCAATCGGTGGAAATGATAAAAAAATGGGTGAACTTGACCAAAAGGGCGGAGGTGTTATCTGATATAGGGTCTTTTGGGGGCTTGTTTGCTTTGGACATTTCCAAATACCGGGAACCTGTTTTGGTGTCAGGCGCGGACGGGGTAGGGACTAAATTGCGCATGGCTCAGATTTTGGATATTCATGATACGGTAGGCATTGATTTGGTCGCCATGTGCGTAAACGATATTTTAGCCAGCGGAGCCGAACCGCTTTTCTTTTTGGATTACATTGCTCTGGGCAAGCTCAATCCTTACCTGGTGGAATTACTGGTGAAAGGGGTGAGTGATGGCTGCCGGCAGGCCAGATGCGCTTTGATAGGCGGTGAAACAGCGGAAATGCCTGGTTTTTACACGGAAGATGAATATGATTTAGCGGGTTTTGCCGTAGGCGTAGTGGAGAAAAAAGAAATCATTACCGGCGCGGACATTCAGCGAGGAGACGTATTGATTGGGCTGCCTTCATCAGGGCTTCATTCTAACGGATATTCGCTGGTCAGAAAAATATTCCCCCCCACGCAGTACCAGCTCGGCGATTACCGTGAAGAATTGAAAAAAACTTTGGGGGAAGAGTTATTGACCCCCACCAGAATTTATGTTGACACTATATTGGATTTAATCAAAAATGTAGAAGTTAAAGGCCTGGCGAATATAACCGGCGGAGGGATAGTGGAAAATCTGGCGAGGATAATACCTTCCGGCTTAGGAGCGAGTATTGATAAAAAAACCATGCCCGACGCCGCTATTTTCAAAATGATTATGGAACTGGGCAATGTAAACCAACAGGAAATGTACCGGACTTTTAACATGGGGATAGGCTATATTATAGTGGTTGACCAGCTTTATCAAGATAAAGCTGTAAAGAGATTGATTAAAAAAGGAGAATGCCCTATAATAATAGGCAGGATTGATGACCAAGTAAGCGGAGTAAAAATCCAATGATAAGAGTCAGAAATCCGGGTCGGCTTAATGTGGGAATTTTAGCGTCAGGGCGCGGCAGTAACTTTGAAGCGATCGCCGACGCCATAGAACGGGGAGATTTGAACGCGGAAATAAAACTTATAATAAGCGATAAAGAAGACGCTCTTGTTTTAAAAAAAGGGGCAAAACGTAAAATCCCTGTTTTGTGTGTAAAGCCCGGGGATTTTTCCGACGCGGCTGTGTATGAAAGAGCGTTGATAGCGGCCTTTCGTTCAGCTGAAGCGGAATTGGTTGCGTTGGCTGGTTATATGAGACTGATAGGGGATGAATTTATTAATGCTTTTCCTTATTGCATTGTGAATATTCATCCGGCTCTTTTGCCTTCTTTCCGAGGGCTTAACGCGCAAAGGCAGGCACTGGAAGCCGGAGTTCGGTTTAGCGGCTGCACAGTGCATATCGTGGATCGCGGGATGGATACGGGGCCTATTATTTTACAAGCGGCGGTTCCGGTTTGCGGAGATGATGATGAGGAAAGTTTATCAAATCGTATTCTTGAGGAAGAACACAAGATTTATTGGCGGGCTTTGCGCTTGTATTGTGAGGGACGGCTTTATGTAGAGGAAAAAAAAGTTTTGATATCGGAGGAGAAGGATAGGAGGAAGTAAGGTGAAACGAGTTTTAATCAGTGTGTCTGATAAGGAGGGCGTCGTAGAATTTGCTCGGGAGCTAAAGGACTTGGGATACGAAATTATTTCCACCGGAGGGACTTACAAAACATTGCTGGAAGAAGACGTTAAAGCCTTAAAAGTCAGCGAAGTCACCGGCTTCCCGGAGATTTTAGACGGAAGAGTCAAAACATTGCATCCGAAAATCCATGGCGGAATTTTATCTTTACGTACGGAAGAACATAACAATCAGCTCAAATATCATAATATAGATTATATTGATATGGTAGTGGTCAATCTTTATCCTTTTGCGGAGACAGTAGCGAAGACCGGGGTTACTTTGGAAGAGGCTATAGAAAATATAGATATCGGAGGCCCCAGTATGATACGCTCAGCCGCTAAAAATTACCGTAATGTGGCGGTAGTGGTCAAGCCGGAATATTATAAGCCGGTCATATACGAATTGCAAAACAATGGAGATTTAAGCTGTGAATTTCGTTTGCGTATGGCTTTGGAAGCTTTCAGCCATACCGCTGCTTATGACGCGGCTATATATAATTATTTTACCCGGCTGCAAGGCGGAAACTTGCCGGACCATTTATTATTGTCCTATGAAAAGGCCTATTCCTTGCGTTATGGTGAAAACCCCCATCAATCGGCTTGTTTTTACAAAAGCGCGGCTGGAGGATTGCCCGAAGCCAGACAGCTGAACGGCAAAGAGCTTTCATATAATAATATAATGGATACCGAAGCGGCCTGGTCTTTAGTAAATGAGTTCGAGCGGCCCGCTTGTGTTATCGTCAAACACAACAATCCCTGTGGAGTAGCGGTAGCCGATAGTATGCCGGACGCGTTTGATAATGCGTGGGCATGTGACCCGGTATCGGCTTATGGAGGTATTATTGCTTTTAACGGAAACGTAGATATGGCAACAGCGGGTAAACTGGCGGAACTGTTTGTGGAGGCGGTTATTGCTCCTGATTATGAAGATAAAGCTCTGGAGCTGCTAAAGTCCAAAAAGAATTTGCGGGTTCTTAGTTTAGCGGATACCGCGGCGTCCGGATGGATGCTGCGTTCCGTAAGCGGCGGGCTGCTTGTGCAAGAGTCTGATAACGCGGGCGAGGACGAAAAAACGTGGCGGACAGTGACCGGGACTCAACCGGATACTTCCTGGCGGGATGATTTACGCATGAGCTGGAAAATAGTTAAGCATGTTAAATCCAACGCGATTGTAGTAGTAAAAGACGGTATGAGCATAGGGATAGGCGCGGGGCAAATGAATAGGGTAGGGGCGGCGGCGATAGCTTTAGAGCAGGCCGGAGACGCTGCCAAAGGTGCTGTTTTGGCTTCGGATGCTTTCTTTCCGTTTGAAGATTCGGTGGAACTGGCGGGGCGTTACGGTATAAAAGCGATTATTCAGCCGGGAGGGTCGGTAAAGGATCAGGCAAGCATTGATAAATGCGATGAATTAGGTATTGCTATGATATTTACCGGTGTCCGTCATTTTAAGCACTGAGCGCGGAAGATTAATAAAAAAGCCGAGGTTGATAAAATGGGTAAAAAAGTATTGGTTATTGGCGCCGGCGGGCGGGAGCACGCTTTGGTGTGGAAATTGGCTCAAAGCCCTTTGATAGAAAAAATATACGCGGCTCCTGGCAATCCGGGAATAGGCGAATTAGCGGAGTTGGTAAATGTGGGAGCTGACGACGTGGAAGGGTTGCTGAGCTTTGCCAAAAGAGAAGCAATAGACCTTACAGTAGTTGGTCCGGAAATACCGTTGCTGGCAGGAGTAGTTGACAGCTTTGCCAAAGCGGGGCTGAGCATATTTGGGCCTACGGCCGCGGCGGCGCAAATTGAAGCCAGCAAAGCGTTTGCTAAAAAATTAATGCGTCAGTGCAATATACCGACCGCTGAATTTAAAGTATTCAGCCAAATTGAGCCGGCGCGGGAATATGCGCGGACTTTTACGGAAAAGGGGCGGCCGGTGGTTATTAAAGCTGACGGGCTGGCCGCCGGTAAAGGAGTCGTCATAGCCGTCAATACCAAAGAGGCGGAAGATGTTCTGGAAAGCATGCTGCTTAGGGATGCTTTCGGGGATGCGGGGCGGACGGTTGTGGTTGAAGAGTGTCTGCAAGGGGAAGAAGTCAGCTTTTTTGTCGTTTGCAACGGAAACGATTACCTTCCCATAATGTCGGCGCAGGATCATAAAAGGGCGTTTGACGGCGACCAGGGGCCTAATACCGGAGGGATGGGCGCGTATGTGAATCCGCCTGTGTTTACGGATGAGTTGCAACAAAAAGTGGAAAAAGAAATAATCGCTCCGGTTATTAAAGCTATGAAGCGGGAAGGAATACCTTTTTGCGGCGTTTTGTACGCGGGGTTAATGATAACGGACGCCGGGCCCAAAGTGCTGGAGTTTAACGCTCGTTTCGGGGATCCGGAAACCCAGGTGCTTATGCCTATGCTGGAAAGCGACTTATTCCCGGTTCTGGAAGCGGCTGCCAAAGGAGAAAGCTTCGCCGGTGTGAAAATGGAAATTAAAAAAGGCGCCTGCTTGGGGGTAGTATTAGCCGCGGGGGGATATCCGGGAGCATTTGCCAAAGGCATGGTTATTAGCGGGCTGGAATCATTGGATCGGGACACTTTGATTTTTCATGCCGGCACTAAAATAAACGAAGGAAATTTAGTAACCAGCGGCGGCCGCGTTTTAGCGGTGGTCTGCTGTGGTTCTGATTTTAAGGCGGCGGCTCTGAAAGTATATCAGCAGATTGGACGCGTAAATTTTGAAAATATGCATTATCGCAGAGATGTTGGAGAAAGAGTTTGGAAAAAGTCCGCCGCGGCTGGAAAAAGGAGGGCTGATTATGGCTTTTGAACCGGTTTGGCGTTCTGCGGAAACTGACATGTTAGCTAAAGCCTTGTTGGTTTTGCGGAATGAAGAAGACGCTAATAGATTTTTGGATGACCTGTGTACCATCGCGGAAATAAAAGCCCTGGGGCAGCGTTTGGCGGTAGCTCATTTATTGAACGCGGAAACCACGTACAATGCGGTAATTACAGCTACCGGAGCCAGTACCACTACCATCAGCAGGGTAAAACGCTCTCTTAACTATGGGGCGGATGGCTATAAAAGGGTCTTAAGCAGAATGAACGGGGAGATTTTTTATGAATAAACGTCAAATTCCCAAAGGGTTTCGGGATTTGCTGCCTCAGGAAGTCAGGATTAAAAGGGAGCTTGAAAAAAGAGTTGCCGAGCTATTGCAAAGTTACGGCTATGTTGAAATTATAACTCCTGTTCTGGAACGTTTGGAAGTAATTGAAACCGGAACCGGCCGTAATATCCGGGAGGACTTATTTCTATTGACGGATCGGGAAGGAGGGGTTCTTTCATTGCGTCCGGAAATGACGGTACCCATCGCCAGGATGGCGGCCACTCACCTTAGGGATGAGAAATTTCCGCAGAGATTATTTTATCTTGCCAATGTTTTTCGTTATGTTCAGCCTAATTTGGCCCATTATCGTGAGTTTTGGCAGGCGGGGATTGAATTGTTAGGAGCGAGCGGGCCGTGGGCTGATGCGGAGGTTATAATTTTGGCGGTGAAATCTTTGCTGGCGGCGGGCTTCAGCAATTTTAAAATAAGTATAAACCATATCGGTATAATCAACAGCGTTTTATACGACAGCGGTCTTACTCAGGATCAGCGTGAGCAAATTCGGGCTTTGGTGGAGAAAAAGGATTTGGTAAGGCTGCATCGGGTATTGGATATATTGCCGATAGAGGCGGAAAAAAAAGAAACCCTGGCTCAGCTGCCTATACTGCACGGCAGTATAGATACAATTAAAAAGATACCATTCCTTGAAAAAAATTTTCAGGCTTTAAAGGCCGCCGGGCAGCTGACGGAGATTTACGAGGTGCTGCGGGACTGCGGAATAGAAGAGTACATAGTGATAGACATGGGAGTGCTGAGAGGATTGAATTATTATACTGGCGTAGTTTTTGAAGGATATTCTCCTGAACTGGGTTATGGTTTGTTAGGCGGGGGACGCTATGATAATTTGATGGGGCAGTTTGGGGCTCCGGCCTCTGCGGTAGGCTTTTCCATGGGCTTGGAAAGGCTTGCTTTAGTCGTCCCTCAGCCGCCGGTCGGTCCCCCAAAATATGTAATAGGCGGCCGCGATTTTATGCGGATGCATCTGCGCGCTGAAACGCTGAGGAAACAAGGGTTTATTGCCGAAATGGATTTGGAGGGATTGTCCGAAGAAGCTTTTATGGCTAAATGGAAAGAACAAAACCGGGAATTATTATTCCTTGATTAAACCGATAAAAAATGACTGGAGGTATAAATGAACCAGGATTATTTGACCGTTGCCCTTTGCAAAGGCAGTTTATTAAAATCGACCTGCCGTTTATTTGACGCGGTTGATTTGCCGGTGGACGGAATTATAGAAGAGAGCCGCAGTATGGTGTTCAGCTTTCCTGAGCGTAAAATTAAATATATCATGTGCCGGCCCACCGATGTACCTACTTATGTGGAACAGGGAGCCGCGGATTTAGGGGTCGTCGGAAAAGACGTTATAGTGGAGCAGCGCAAAGATGTTTTTGAAATGATTGATTTGGGTTTTGGCTATTGCCGTTTTGTGGTAGCGGGGCCTGAGCGCCTTGCCGGAATTGGGACTAAGGATTTGAACTATAAAAGAGTGGCTACCAAATTTCCGGTGGTGGCGGAATCTTTTTTCAGAGATTTAGGCTTGCAGGCGGAAATAATCAAATTGCACGGCAATGTGGAATTGGCGCCGATTATGGGCCTGGCGGACGTGATTGTAGATTTGGTTTCCACCGGAAAGACCCTGAAAGAAAACCATCTGTTGGAATTGGCGCCGATTATGGATTCTACCGCCCGCTTAATTTGCAACATGGTCAGTTACCGGACAAAATATGATATGATTCAGCCGCTATTGGAGAAATTAAATGAAAAAGTACCGGCGGTAGCGGGGAAATAGATTTTTATCCATGAAATAATAGAAAGGAAGTGAGAAAATGCGATTGAGACGTATCGAAGCGGACAGCGGGGAGTTAAGCTTATATTTAGCCGCCGGGTCCGCTGATATGAAGAGTTATGAAAAGGGAGTCGCGGAAATAGCTGCCCAAATAAAGGAACAAGGCGACCAGGCTGTCTTCGCGTTGTCTAAAAAGTATGACGGCGCTGATATAAATAATGATAATTTCCGGGTATCCTCGGCGGAAATAGAGAAAGCTTATGAAAAGGTGGGGCTTGAATACATAAAATCGTTGAACAAGGCCATCAAAAACATAAGATATTTTCACGCTAAACAATTGCGGACTTCCTGGATGGATATGGATGATAAAGGGAATATGGTAGGGCAATTATTCCGGCCTTTGGAGAGGGTGGGGATTTATGTGCCGGGAGGGACCGCGGCTTATCCGTCCTCAGTTTTGATGAACGCTGTTCCGGCGCAGGTAGCGGGGGTGGAGCAGATAGCCATGGTCAGCCCGCCTGATCCGGATGGCGGAATGAACCCCTATACGTTGGTTGCCGCCGGGGAATTAGGAATTGATGAAATATATAAAGTGGGCGGGGCTCAGGCGGTTTTTGCTTTAGCCTGGGGAACGGATACCATAAAAAAAGTTGATTTGATCAGCGGACCTGGCAACATATATGTAACTTTGGCCAAAAAATTAGTTTACGGTGATGTTAATATAGATATGCTGGCCGGCCCCAGTGAAATACTTATTGTGGCTGATGAAAAAGCCGATCCCGGATATTTGGCGGCTGACCTTTTGTCTCAGGCTGAACATGATGTTTTAGCCCGCAGTATGCTGTTATGTCATGACAGAAGCCTGCTGGATGAAGTGGAAAAAGAATTGAATCTTCAGATACCGGAGTTGAGCAGGCAGGATATTATAACGAAAGCCCTGAGTAACTATGGAGTTTTTATCGTTACCGACAGCGTTCAGCATTCGTGTGAGGTGGCTAATTTGATTGCTCCCGAGCATATGGAGCTGATGCTGGAAAATCCTTCGGCGTACCTGCATTTAATAAAAAACGCCGGCGCTATTTTTATGGGGAGCCATACGCCGGAGCCGGTGGGGGATTATTATGCCGGGCCCAATCATATTTTACCCACCGGCGGTACAGCGCGGTTTTATTCCCCGGTAACGGTCGATATTTTCAGAAAAGCTTCCAGCTTGATTCGTTATTCTCAAGCGGGGCTGGAGGCCGGCGCTCAGGATATAATTAATTTGGCCGCGGTGGAGGGCCTGACCGCGCATGCTAATTCCGTGAAAATACGGCTAAAGTGACGACGACAGGAGATAAATTATGAATGATATCCGAAAAAGCGAAATAATCAGAAAAACCAGCGAAACGGAAATAACACTGTCGCTGAATATCGATGGCAACGGTGTGGGCGATATTGATTCGGGGATACCTTTTTTAGACCATATGCTGCATCTTTTGGCTGTACACAGCCTGTGCGATTTGGAGCTGAAAGCCCGTGGCGATTTGCGGGTCGATGACCACCATACGGTAGAAGATATAGGTATTTGCCTGGGCGAGGCTTTAAAACAGGCGATAGCGGATAAAGAGCGTATACATCGCTATGGAGCGGCGGCTATTCCTATGGATGAAGCATTGGCTCAAGCGGTGCTGGACTTTTCAGGCCGGCCTTATTTTGTTTATAAGGTTCAGATAGGGAAAGAACAGGTCGGCGGCTTGGCGGTCGAAAGCGTTCCGGAATTTTTTCAGGCGCTGGTAAACCACGCCGGCATTAATTTGCATATTGAGCTCATTCGCGGTGAAAACGCGCATCATTGCATAGAAGCGATTTTCAAGGCTTTTGCGCATGCCCTGCGTGAAGCGGCGGCTTTTGAACCCAGGATAAAAGGGGTTTGGTCTTCTAAGGGGACTTTAGCCTGAACAGGGGTCGGGCATGAAAGCGGTCTGGTATTTAAAAAACGTGGAAATACCGGATAAACAATAATTCAGGGTTTTTTCGTAAACCGGTGGAAGGGAAATTATGATCGCGATTATAGATTACGGGATGGGGAATTTGGCCAGTGTCGCCAACGCGTTTGCCAAATTAGGTTATGATACGGTTTGTACTAATGACGAAAAGACCGTATTAGCGGCCGATAAGGTTGTTTTGCCGGGGGTGGGGGCTTTTCGGGACGCTGTGAATAATCTCAGGAAGACGGGCCTGGACGAGGTAATCCGTGAAGTGGTCAGAAAAAGAATACCGCTCTTGGGGATTTGCCTGGGCTTGCAGCTTCTGTTAAGTGAAAGTGAGGAAGATGGATTATTTGCCGGACTTGACTTAGTGGCCGGCCGGGTGGTGCGATTTGCTCTTCCTGATACATTTAAGGTGCCTCATATGGGCTGGAACCAGATCAGCATAAATTCGGGCGGGCGTTTGTTAAAAGGCGTTCCGGAACAAACCCACTTTTATTTTGTGCATTCTTACTACGCGGTTCCGTCTGATTCGCGTTGTATCAGCGCCCAAAGCCGGTATGGATATGAATTTTGCTGCGCTTTAGAGAAAGGCAATCTTTTTGCCACCCAGTTTCATCCTGAAAAATCCGGCCTATGGGGACTGAAAATATTAAAGAATTTTGGTGAAATGAATTGATATTATTTCCGGCTATTGATTTAAAAGATGGAAAATGTGTGCGTTTAGTACAGGGAAGAGCGGAAGCGAAGAAAGTTTATTCGGACGATCCGGCTTCAGTGGCGGCCTCTTTTCAGGCTCAGGGCGCCGGGTTTTTGCATGTAGTGGACCTGGACGGGGCTTTTACCGGGGCGCCGTTTAACCTTGAGGCCATAAGAAGCATCGCGGAACAAGTGAGCATACCTTTTCAGGTCGGAGGAGGCTTGCGCACGGCGGAAAGCGTCAAAGCCGCCTTAGACGGCGGAGCTGCCCGGGCCGTAGTAGGAACCAGGGCCGCGCGTAATCCGGATTTTGTTAAAGAGCTGCTGGATAAATTCGGAGCGGACAAAATAGTTTTAGGGTTAGACGTCAAAGGCGGCGCGGTAGCGGTGGAGGGCTGGGTGGAAACACTGCCTTTGCCGGCGGAAGAGTTTGCCGGACAAATGAAAAATATAGGCGTGCAAACGGTTGTATACACAGATATTGCCCGCGACGGATTGCTGGCGGGGGTCAATATTCCGGCAACGCGGAATTTGGCCAGGGTCAGCGGCTTGCGGGTGATTGCTTCCGGGGGAGTGTCCAGTATTGAGGATATAGCAGCTTTAAAAAAACTGCAAGAAGACGGCGTCACAGGCGCAATCATAGGAAAAGCGATATATGACGGCAAGCTGGACCTGGTTCAGGCCTTGCGGGCCGCCGGCGGCTGAAAGGGGCAAAGGTGATGTTAGCCAAAAGAATTATACCTTGCCTGGATGTACATGAAGGAAGGGTAGTAAAAGGCGTTAACTTTATAAATTTGCGGGACGCGGGGGATCCGGTGGAATTAGCTTCTTATTATGACGGGGAAGGGGCGGATGAACTGGTTTTTCTTGATATCTCCGCTTCGGCGCAAGGGCGGAAAACCATGGTGGATGTAGTAAAAAGGACAGCCCGTGAAATATTCATTCCTTTCGCTGTAGGCGGAGGGATACAGAACAGCGACGACATAAGAGTGCTTTTAAAATCCGGCGCTGATAAAGTATCGATAAACTCGGCGGCGGTGAAAGAACCGGGGCTGATAAAGGAAGCTGCCCATAAATTCGGAAGGCAGTGCGTGGTGGTAGCTATTGACGCCCGCTCGGCCGGTGACGGCGTTTGGGAAGTGTATGTAAACGGCGGCCGTGTAGCTACCGGAATAGATGTTTTGGAGTGGGCTAAGCGGGCCGAACATTTAGGGGCCGGGGAAATTTTACTCACTAGTATGGACAGGGACGGAACCAAGGAAGGGTATGATATTGAGCTTACTGCCGCGGTCAGCGGCAATGCGGGGATACCGGTGATTGCTTCCGGAGGCGCCGGCGGTTTGAACCATTTATGGGAAGTGGTAACCAGCGGCTTGGCTGACGCGGTTTTATGCGCCTCCATATTTCATTATCAGGAATATACGATAAAACAGGCTAAAGAATATATGCACAGTAAAGGAGCGCCGATCAGGTTATGTTAGGAATTGAGCTTAAATATGATGAAAAAGGGCTTATACCCGCCATCGTACAGGACCATACAAACGGACAGGTATTGATGATGGCTTATATGGATGAGGAATCGCTGAAAAGGACCCTGGAGAGCGGGAAAACCTGGTTTTATTCCCGCGGCCGTCAGGAATACTGGCTGAAAGGGGAAACGTCCGGTAATGTTCAAACAGTCAAGGACATCCGCTATGATTGTGACGCGGATACTTTACTGGTTTTAGTGGAACAGAAAGGGGCGGCTTGCCACACCGGGCATTATTCCTGTTTTTATCGGGATCAGGCGGGGCGGGAAGTGGAGCCGCCGGTTTTTGAGCGGCAAACCGCCGCCGGTACGGAAAATTATTCTATTTTGAGTGAGCTGCGCGCGGTAATCAGCCAAAGAAAAGTGAATCCGCCGGAAGGGTCATACACCGGATACCTTTTTGAAAAAGGGCTGGACAAAATTTTAAAAAAAGTCGGCGAAGAGACGGCCGAAGTCATCATTGCGGCTAAAAACCCCGATCCAGGGGAGCTTGTATATGAAACAGCCGATTTATTATATCATCTTTTAGTCCTGCTGGAAGAAAAGCAAGTAGATTTATCGCTTATAATGCGGGAATTACAAAACCGAAGATAGTATTCCAACAAAGTATTTTCGCTCTATATTTATAAAGGCGCTGATAATATGGCGTAGATAATTTAAAGCCGGAAAAGCGTTAATATTGTTTTGAGCTTAGGAAAAAAATAAGTTTATAAATAAAAATCCGGCTTGGACAGGTATTTTCATTTATAAATAACCATGTGTCTGGTTCCCGCGTCCCAGTCAACCTGGTAATCAAGGCATTGGGTGATAAAAGCGGCCGGAGCGGCTATTTCATCATTATATAAAATTAAAGGACGGGGAAGGGTTTTCTCTTCGCCGTTTATCTTCACCAGAGAGGAATTGCCCGAGATTTCTATAACGCTGTCCTTATAGTATATCAGGGACGCGTTTTTATCCTCATCGGAAGTAAAGTAAACGCCGCCGAGGAATTCGATAAGATAAGGAAGAGGTATATACAGGCGGTCCCCTAAAGTATCAATATAAGGCTGGCTGTCAGGAAAAACGATTTCCTGGCTGTATAAACGGATTTTTACATTATGTCTCCTGAATTCGTCATCATTGGCCAAAAGAAAATTTTGCCCGATAAGCGTCATTAAAGTGCATAATACCAGTATGTTCACGATTTTTTTCATTTTTTCACTCTCCCGCATGATTTGATGATAAACAGCCGTCATATTAAATAATTAGCTAATTACTGAAAAAACCCTGCAAATTATACAAATGGTTTTGGCCTGATTTTTCTATGCTTTTACAATCACAATTCCGCTGGCGTCCTCCCAATCCACATTCGCGTCAGAAGCTTCCGCCGCCGCCGCTTTTAAAATATCCCTCCCGCCGCGTTTTTTCGACGGGAATTTGCTTTCGCGGGTTCCGGTATGGTATAATAAAGCCAATTTATGGAGAAGCGTCCGCGCGGGCGTTTCGGGAGACGGCAAAAAAAGGTTTCTCCGGCCAGGGGCTGTCCATAAACGGGGTTTTATGACGAAGCCGGACCATAAAAAGCGTCCGCTTGACAGGGTATTTTTCAAAAAGGGGCTTGACAGACCGTGTTAAACAATGGAACAATTTTCATAATCAATCAATCAATCAATCAATCAATCAATCAATCAATCAATCAATCAATCAATCAATCAATCAATTACCCCTCCGGGGCATAAACAATCAATCACGCCTTCAGGGCATAAACAATCA
>JAISWS010000198.1 GCA_031270725.1 Syntrophomonadaceae bacterium
GCGACCGGGTGGTAGTTATGCAGGAAGGCAGGATCAGCGGAATACTTTCACGGGCAGAAGCGAGCCAGGAGAGTATTATGAGGCTGGCAACCCAGGGGGCGGTTAAACAGGCGGTTTAACGTATATCATATTTAGGAGAGAGGCATGAACAGGGAACATTTACGGAAGCTGGGGAAAACCATATTCGGGGGCGGTAAAAACGGAATTCTAATTATACTGATACTACTTTTTGTCTTTGCGTCAACATTCGTTGACGGCTTTTTTTCACAGACAAATTTAACCAACGTCTTGCGTCAAATAACAGTGGTTACGATTCTTTCGTTAGGCGCAACTTTTGTTATCATTCTGGGACATATCAACGTAGCTTACGGATCAGAGATAGCGTTGATGGGATGCGTGGCCTGTTCGGTTATGGTGGCGACAGGAAACTTGTTTTTTGCCATATTGAGCGGACTCGCGATGGGCTTTGTTGTTGGATTTATCAGCGGTTTTATCATTACGACATTTAAAATTCCCGCATTTATTATGACTCTTGCAGTTACAACTGTAGCACGTGGTGCAGTTCTGTTGTATACAAAAGCGTCCCCGATAACAGGACTGAAGCCGGAATTTACCTTTATCGGTCAGGGGTATATCGGGTTTCTTCCTGTTTCCGTTCTGATTTTGATAGTCTTGTTTTTTATTACCTATCAAATTTTAAACAAGACAGTTTTTGGGCGTTATTTGTACGCTGTAGGCGGAAATGAAAATGCTGCTGTTGCATCGGGAATAAAAACAAGCAATGTCGTAATACGGGCTTTTATATTTGACGGTATTATGACTGCAATCGCAGGAATTATCTTTATGAGCCGTATAAATTCAGGACAACCCGCTGGGGGTGTGGGCTATGAATTTGATGCCATTACAGCAGTTGTCGTCGGCGGAACAAGCCTTTCCGGCGGTTCGGGTACTATAGTGGGAACTATTATCGGATCGGTGATTGTGGGAATTATAAACAATGTACTTAACCTGCAGAATGTGAATGCTTATTGGCAGCAGATTACCAAAGGCCTGATTATTCTTCTGGCGGTTATTATCGACGTGGTGAACAAGCGGACAATTTCCGTAAGACGAAGTTAAGTTTACATACGGCAAAAGGCATTCGTAGTAATGCTTACAATAAAGATTTGGAGGTTTTGAGATGAAAAACAAAATTCTGGCTACCACAATAGGAGTTATTGTAATTAGTCTGTCGCTGTTGGTTGTCGGCTGCAAGAAAACGGAGAATGCAGAAAATAAATTTAAGATTGGATTTACCAACAATGACGATGCAAACCTTTTCGCAAAAACGCAAAGAGATCTGTTTGCAGCAACAATGAAAAGTGACCCAACATTTGAAGTAGTGTTCACAAACGGCGCATCTGATTCACAATTACAGCTTGACCAGATTGACAATTTTATTGTCCAGAAGGTCAACGCAATCGTTATTCGCGCCGTTGATTATGCTGGTATAGTACCCGGTATTGAAAAAGCAAATAAAGCCAATATTCCGGTAATTAGCCTGGGGCTTGATGCCGGCGGAGGAGACTTTATTTGGATCGGTTCAAAAAATTACGAAGCTGGAAAAATGCAGGGAGAATGGCTTGTAGAAAATCTTCCCGCAAATGCTAAAATATTGTACCTCAGCTGTGTGCCTGGTTTCACGTATTCAATTGAACGTCAGGAAGGACTTTACGATACATTGAAAACGAGAAGCGACATAACCATTTTGGCAGAACAAACCGGAAACGACCAGCGTATTAGAGGAATGCAGATTATGGAAGACTGGCTACAGTCGTTTCCACAGTTCGATGCTGTTGTTGCCGCAAATGATGAGATGATTCTCGGCGCGATTGAAGCTCTCAAGGGCGCAAACAAATTAACATCGGTAATAACAGCGGGAGTAGACGCAACTAACGATGCATGTATCGCAGTCAAAAACGGTGAATTGACGTTTACCGTTTTCCAGAACAGCCCGGCCTTGGTAGTGGCCGCTTACGATGTCTGTAAAAGACTGCAAAACGGGGAACGGATCGAGAAAGAAATAATTGTCCCATTTGAATTAGTGACAATTGAAAATGTGGACGAATATCTCTGATTTACACACCATGGATTTAAGTTTGGCAGGTAAGGAAGCAGCTAATTCATTACCTGTCAAACAGTCGGATATCTCCGGTAAAACCAGGGACTTGAATTTTATTTTTAAATTAACATAGCTAATCGTGAGGTGACGAGCTATGAAATTAGTAATGTGGATTAAAACATTATAGGAGGAGTATTGTATGCTTAATGGCGAAAAGAAAATTGAAGCCCCTTTACGTTGGGCCATGGTTGGTGGGGGACGTACCGGTCAAGTCGGCTACAAACATCGTTCGGGGGCGTTGCGTGACAATACGGCATTTGTATTACTCGCCGGGGCGTTTGATGTAGATTTTGAGCGCGGTAAAGAATTTGGAAAGAACTTAGGGCTTGATGTTTCACGGTGTTACCCGGATTACAAGACCATGTTTGCTGAAGAAGCAAAACGGAAAGACGGAATTGAAGTTGTTACCATTGCAACGCCAAACGGGACGCATTATGAGATTGTAAAAGCGGCATTAAATGCAGGTCTGCACGTTATTTGTGAAAAACCGTTGTTCTTTGAAACCGTGCAGGGAGAGGAAATAAAAAAACTGGCGGAAGAAAAAGGCAAAATTGTCGGTGTAACTTATGGGTACGCAGGGCATCCGTTGGTATTTCAAATGCGAGCTATGGTAAAAAACGGTGATCTTGGCGACATTCGCATGATTGAAATGCAGTACACCCATGGCTTTAATTCTGCGGATGATGTGGATAAAACCAGCGATGCTCAAAAATGGCGGGTTAATCCAAAGACGGCGGGGCCGTCTTTTGTATTGGGAGATTTGTCAACCCATACCTATTATTTATCTCACTTAATTTGTCCGCACATAAAAATAAAACAAATTTTATGCGACAGGCAAAGTTTTATAAAAAGCCGTTCTCCTTTGGAAGATAATGCCTACTGCCTGATACGGTATGACAACGGGGCTGTTGGGCGGTTTTGGGCGTCTTCGGTTAATGCGGGCAGCATGAGCAGCCAACGCTTACGCATTGTCGGTTCAAAGGCAAGCATAGAATTTACCGATACTCAGCCCAATGAACTTATCTATGAGGTTCAGGGACAGCCTATTCAAAAACTGATACGCGGTATGCCCTATCTCTATGATGAATGTAATGCGTCTGAGCGTTTAGGAGCGCTTCATACGGAAGGGCTGATTGAGTCATGGTCAAATATCTATCTAAAATTTGCTGTCGCCATTGACGCGAAAAACCATAAAGATACCAAAACCCTTGAAACCCTGGTGTATCCCGATATTGACGCGGGAATTGACGGTATTCGCTGGGTCGAAAATTGCGTTAAGTCCGCTGATGCGGGATCGGTTTGGGTTGACTTTATATAAGGAGTAAAACAAATGGCCTTTACAATTTCCTGCGCTCCCTGCTGCTGGGGGGTGGATGATCCAAAAAACCCCTATCTGCCGGACTGGAAACAGGTTCTTTACGAAGCTGGTACGGCGGGATACCGGGCGATAGAACTCGGCCCCTATGGGTATCTGCCGCTTGATTGTGAAACAGTTCAAGCGGAACTTGACAAAAACAATTTGAATATCATCGCAGGTACTATCTTCGATAACCTTGTCGATCCCGCAAATATACCCTCCCTTGAAAAGCAGGCCCGTGATATTTGCCGTATTCTAACCGGTTTAAAGAAGCCGCCGGTAACGGAAGGCCAGAAATGTCCCGCGCCGTATTTGGTACTTATAGATTGGGGACATGATGAACGTGATTTTGCCGCAGGCCACCCCGATATGGCGCCCCGTCTTACCGGTGAACAATGGAAAACTATGACCAGCCATATACGGAAATTGACGGCTGTAGCCAAAACAGAATTCGGGATTCGTTCCGTTATTCATCACCATGCAGGCGGCTATATTGAATTTGCTGACGAGATCGAAGCTGTTTTGGAGGATATTTCCCCATCGGAAGCGGGATTACTCTTGGATACCGGACATCTTCAATACGCGAAACTGGACCCGGTGCAATGGATTATCAAATATGGTTCAAGAATAGAATATGTTCATTTTAAGGATGTAAACAAAGACGTTTACACACAAGTTATGGGTGAACATATCCGGTTTTTTGATGCGGTGGCAAAGGGAGTGATGTGCCCCCTCGGAACAGGGGCATTGAATTATCTGGACATTTTCAATGCTCTGAAACAGATCCGGTACAGCGGTTACATCACTGTGGAACAGGAACGGGACCCCCGCAATTCAAGCGGTAGTCTCAAAGATGTAACGGCCAGCCTCCAGTTCTTAAAGTCTGTAGGTTTTTAACTGTTTATTGTAAGGAGCAAACATGAAAATCGCCTTTGACGTTGATGTCCTGGCAAAACAGATGAGCATCACCGAGTATGTCCGCAAGGTTGCCGATTGGGGTTACAAGTACATCGAACAATCCCCTCATCCCCGGATCAACCCTTTCTACAAACATCCGCTGTTCTCAAAGGACTGCGAAAACGAATACCGCAAGGCCCTAAAAGAAACCGGCGTGGAGATTTCGTCTTTTATCGTGGTGTACCGATGGTCCGGCCCCACGGAAGAGCAGCGTCAACAGGCGGTTGCCAACTGGAAAAAGATTATCCAAGTAGCGGTGAATATGGGAGTGCAGGT
>JAISWS010000184.1 GCA_031270725.1 Syntrophomonadaceae bacterium
ACTTTTGCAGTTGAATTTCATCCCGCGCAGTCCGCTTTCGATAAGCATACATACAACAATCATTCGCTGACAGCATACCACAAAAAAGAGCCAACAGCAAAAAAATATCGTAATTTGCCACAAAAATGATCGCGCTCGGCGCCAAGAGCTAAAACGAGATCCGTTTGTAAGGATGGCATATTCCACGCCCTGCCTGACGCCCCGTTCCCTAAAATCGACTTTTCGCGTATCGGACGGTGACTACGAGAACCCGCTTCGCCGTTTCTTCAATGCGGTACAAAACCGTAAAATTGCCAACAAAAAGTTGGCGATATCCTTTGTTGGCGAAGGCGCCGGCTTTTCTTAAAGCTCCGCGTTGCGGCATACCCTCCAAACTGAAAATGGCATCTTCCAATGTGTCAAGCAATTTTAAGGCTATGCCCGGCTCTATCAACGTTTCGGCGATATATTCATATATGCCGTCCAAATCGCGATATGCGCGAGGAAGTAATTTTACACTGTATTTATCCAAAATGCTTTCTCTTTAAGCCCGACAGCGTTTCTCTTGCATCGGCAAGTTGATTGTCTGAAATGTACTCGGCCTCTGCTTCCGCGACAGCCGCGTCGAGTTCACGATCTTCCAACATGGAATCAAAGGTTTCGATACTCATAACGACCAAATCGCCATAACCGTTTTTCGTTATGAATATAGGTTCGTTCTTCGCATGGCAAAGGTCCGAAATCTCAGTGGTATTTCTTAAATCGGTGATCGGCCTGATCTGAGGCATAATCTCCACCCCCCTTCATGTATATCATTATGACAGTATTATGTTCATTTTGCAAGAGCAAATCGCAGAGAGTACGTGGTTTTGTGTGAATGTATTTTTGTATTTTTCAGTGGAAAGGAAAAAGCGAACGTCTCACCAACGGAAAACCATTGGAAAGAGTTCGCATTTGTTCCTGATGTAATGCTTTGACTATTTAGATGCCGCCCAGGCGCGGGCAAAAAAATACCGCGAACCACCGACGATCATTCGCGATATTGGCTGCAGGCCCTGCCTGCTGTTTAATGTTGACAAAATAGATGCAGGCGTCAAGTACACATTATGCTTGTTATTAGCTCGACACAATGATTTTCTTGTCAGAAATCTCATCAGGTTTCACTTTTCTGAGCAAAATCACTGCAGCAATTAAAATAGGTAATGTTTGAAACAACGTGTTAATAATGAACCCAACGATATCTGTCCTGGCTTGAGCTTCAGTGTTTTGCGTCAGCGCATCAGGAGAAACGATTGCGTTGAAGATTTGAGAAGATACGTTTAGCAATCCATGGAGGAATATAGAAATCCAAAGTTTTCCCGTTCGCATAAAGACTGCCGCAAAAAATAAACCTGTCGCAGTTGCGCTAATAATTAGAGTTACGGTCGGCAAAACAGTATCGCCAGCGAGTATGTTGACGATATGAAGCAATCCGAAAATAGCGGAGGAAATGACGCAGGCAAGAATTATCCCTCTTTTTGAACCTCCGGTTTTTTTAAGCAATATTTTCAAAACAAGACCTCTGTATAATACTTCTTCAAACAAACCTGTACCGATAAACGGGTGTAAAACGACTATTAGAAGATAAAACATACTCGGAGCAATAAAACTGTTTTCAGGGATTGACATAAAGCAAATCAGAAAAGTTATTGCTATATATAAGAAACCGAACCAAGCGAGGCAAAATCCTTTCCCTATTCCCTTGAATTTGAAATCATTAGTACCGAACACTTCCAACTTCCGCATAAGCCATACTGCCGTGCCGGATAACATTAATTGCCCTACGGTGAAAATCGCTAATCTGACTGACGGTGTCAAGTCCAATATTAAGATGCCTAAAACCGTTACTACGGAAATGAAAAGTATGCTTAATAAAAATACGGCTAAAACAGCCTGCGAACGGACGAATTTATTGATTTCCCCCCACATTTGTTAAGCCCCCTAAATATAAATACTCTTCACTCACATTGTATCAAAAACAGCTCACAGGTTCAAATCCTGTGAGCTGTAAAATGTTTGGTGCCGCTGGCCGGACTCGAACCGGCACGGACTATGTCCAACAAATTTTAAGTCTGCAATGTCTGCCAATTCCATCACAGCGGCAAAAAATACGCGGCGGAAACTGCTTTGCAATCCTGAATTGCTATTTTATTTTATCATCCCCTCCGCTTTTGTCAAATGTGTATTTGCAAGCGTACTCCTCTAAAACATATGAGGTTTTGCACCCCGGCTTTGCCACTTTCTCGCATTTTATGGGCTTGCGCGCCCACCGAATGTAGAAGCTCTGATAAGCAAATGCGCCTTGCCTGTCAGGATCGGCAAAACATTTGGGAGAATAAAGAGGTTTAAGTTCCCTATGAGCTTCCTTTATCGGTAAAATTCCCTGTATCTCTCGAAATAATAGGACAGAACAATCAGGGACTTGTCACCCTGTATTTCCTCACGTGCAAAAATCATGCACGGTTCCTGTCTTGTATTCTTTTTCGCTATATCAGACTAAAAAATGAACCCAACGCTAATGCGGGTTCGATGTCTTTAGTGTAAATCATTGAATTTTTTGGCTGTAAATCATGCAGTAGGCCGATTAAGTAAATGATATTGGGTGTGAACAGTAACGTGCAACTCACCGTTATTTTTTGACGGTTATTTTTTGCAGTTCACGGTTGATAAAATGTTGATAAAATCAGGCTATAAATGCTTTGCAATCATAAGCGGTTCATTGTATACTATGCCGTGGAGAAGCGGAACTACCGCAAAGGGAATGATCAGGGAGGAAGATCCTTATGGAAGAGGCGCGCGCTTATTTGCTGGAACGAATCGAAAAACAGGGTGATTACGATTTTTTGCCCGAAGGCGTATTGCCGCAGATGGTCGATAAGCTGATGGAGCTCGATATCATCTTTATGGAAGAGACCGGCGTAACCAAGGGGCTTCAATATGACGACGAGGAAGCGCTCGAAGCGTTGCGCAGAGGCATGTTGGAATGTTTCCCCGCATACGCCATGTATATGATGCGCCTGACGGAGGATTATCTCGATTACAACGAAGAATATTTGGATGGCATAGGCGCTATCGATTGGGAATAAGGTTTAACCCGCACAAAAGGGCGTCACGTTTGCCCAAACCCTGCCAACAGGCTCAACCCGTAGCGGAGCGATGATATTGCGCCGCGTATTGGCGCAACGCATACTATAAGCTTTGGCAAACGGCGCAAAATTGCGGTGCGCGGCGCGGGGGCTGTCCAGAAATGGACAGCCCATTAACAAAAAAAGAGTAACAAAAAAGCGGCACTTTCAGTAGAGAAAGGCCGTTTTTTGGTATAAAATTTATATGTGAAAACAAATCAAATACACAAAAACTATAGTAGAAATCAGCGGGGATATCAACTGGTAATGCCGTTGAATTTAGAAGAAATCATCCCGGATAAGGATTCAGTACGGTTGCTGGGCCAAATATTAG
>JAISWS010000049.1 GCA_031270725.1 Syntrophomonadaceae bacterium
GATTCATGCGGCGGCTGCGGCCTGGATGTTAATTAAAGGAGCCTCTGATAACCCCAGCCGCACATATTCGGAGCGCCTTTCAACGCGCTTCTTCGCCGAAAAGCCCGCCATACCGCCAGTATCCTTAATTCGTGAGCGGTGAGCGAATATATGTTATTCCCGTAGTGGGTATGGCTGTGTTTTTTGACTGTGAATAGCGGCAAAATTCGGGCCGGATATGCATACCGTCAGTTATTAAAGGCCCATTTAAGGTAATAAAGAAAGCGGCGGGGTACGGAACGCGCGGCGCTGATTAGTAATTGCCGCTGATAAGGCTTGCGGCGGATACCTTTAACGCGCTTCTTGGCGTATTGCCCCGGAAATGCCAGCGGCGACAGTAATTGATGGATTATGATTGGCGTTTTTTACGGATATAAAAATATATTGAATGGTTTATGGATATTCTATAATCATTAAATAAAAATCAGTGAATAAAAAATATCCGGGGTTGAAAAACTTAGTCAGAAATTCAGGCCCGCGCTTTATCGGCTATGGATTTTCCGGCGTCTGTAGCGAAAAGCATTGAGATTTGGCGGATAAAAGACAGCGCTGTTATTAGAGGCCCCTAAAACTTTGGCGAAGGCAACGAAACGTCCGAAGATAATTTTATCATGTCATAGTAAGGCCGCGCCGTTGCGCAACACGGATTTTAAGGTGTTTTTCCAGCGGGCGGGATTAGGGGTACGCGTTTGACGGTTCGCCAAAATGCCACGGAAGTGATTTATGGATGTTACATTGACCTGTTTTCGCATAAACAAGCGCCGGTTGTTATGAAATAAAGTCCGGCCGGTTTTCAGATGAAAATGATTTAATCAATAATTATACGGAGGAAGTATGCGCTCTTTTTGGTATCCTAAAATGTATGTGAAGGATTTATTGTCCATACCAATGGAAATTTTACCGCAAAACAATATTAAAGGCATTATTCTTGACCTGGACAATACGGTTACTGAATGGAACAGTAACTATATCCGGCCACAGGTGGCGCAATGGTTTGCTGAGTTGAAAAGCAGGGCGGTCCAATTATGTATTCTGTCCAATAATGGAGAAGAACGAGTGGTGAAAGTGGCGGAACAACTTAATGTGCCCTATGTTCACAGGGCGCGTAAACCGACTTCTTACGGTTACTTGCGCGCGTTAAAAATTATGGGGCTGCAGGCTGAAAACACGCTGCTGATAGGAGACCAGATATTTACGGATATTTGGGGAGGAAACCGTTTAGGATTGTTTACAGTTCTGGTTAAACCTTTAAATGGAAAAGAATTTCCGGGTACTAAAGTATCAAGGTTTTTTGAAAGAATACTTCTTAAAAAAATAGTCAGCTCCCAATTAGTGGATGTCAGGGTTTAGAATAAATTCCGGCCCGATATTTTTCATAATCTGTAAAAAAAATAATAGTTCTCAAATGTATTTTCTGATTGTATAATACTCTTGTACACGAATATTCTTGTCATAACCGGAGAGTTGCGGCATGATTAATTCAATGGGTCAGGTTGATAAATAAAAACCAGGCAAAGGTTTTTAAAAATACTCCGCGATTTACAAACTGTTTTTTGATAATCGCCGCGACGGCAATTCTTAGCAAAGCCGGTTCTTATCGATTGTGCAGATGTACGGTGCAATCGCGGTAAATTAAGGATTGATAAACAGTGTATAAATGTTTTGGCATCCGTGAAAAAGGCTTTACTTTAATAGAACTTATAGTGGGAATGGCTGTTTTATCTGTATTAGCTACTCTGACAGTTCCCCGTTTAAACACCGTACTGGACGATATGCGTTTGAAAGCCGACGCCCGCGAATTAGCACAGATTCTGCGTAATGCCCGTATGGAGTCTATTTGCTCGGGAGAAGTGAAAACCGTTTATTTTTATCCGGCTGCCAACCAGTATAAAGCCGTAACGGATTTTGGTGAGAAATTTTATAAGTTGCGGGAAGGGATCTCTTATGACAACATCACTTTTACCACAAACAAATGTTCGTTTCACCCTTCCGGCGCGGCCAGCCCGGCGGGAACCGTAAAATTACAAAATAAACATGGGGATAAGATCGCAATAATAGTGAGCGTGACGGTGGGCAGAGTCAGGGTCGAGTAGCGTTTGGCAGGAAATTAGCGGCCGTTTGTCGCGGATAAATCACGCTTTTGATGAAAAATTTTTTAGGTAACGCTGATTTTGCATAACGGTAAAATATAATAACAGCATAACAGGCCTGGTATTCCGGGACAGGGCGCCTGTTTTTTAAAGCAGCGCGGTTTCATAAACCGGATAGAAAATGCCGCCGGAATGCCTGGGATTATAAAAAAAGGAGCGGCGATGGGAAAAAATATAATTTTGATCGGTTTTATGGGGACGGGAAAAACCTCGATAGGCAGCCGGTTGAGCCAAAAATTAAAGATGAATTTTGTAGACATGGATAGGGAAATAGAAAAATTGCTGGGCATTGACATGGTAAGAATATTTAAGGTGTACGGGGAAAAAAGATTGCGCTCGGAAGAAACCTTGTTGCTGCGAAAATTGGCTGGACAGGACAAAAATGTCATAGCTACCGGCGGCGGTTTGCTGCTGAATGATGTTAACCGCGAGGTGATCAGGCGGGCGGGCGTGCTGGTGCGTTTAATCGCGGAACCGCATGAAATATGGGAACGTATCCAGCGAAAAAAGGTCAAGCGGCCTATGCTGGCGAAAATACGCGACATCGATGAGATGATAAAAATAATGTCAGATACCGAAAAAGATTACGAAATTGCTGATATAAATATTGAAACCAGCGGTAAGGATCTGGACGTCATCGTTAACGAGATAATCAGCGCGTTATATGCTTCTGATTTTGCGGATAACTGAGAAAAATCCCCCAGTACCGCTTGGTTCACCGGATAGAAAGACATATTGAGTGTGACATATTGGCGCAGTAATAAAAATGTTTCAGCGCTTTGTTTTTTACGGGAAACGCTGCGGGGTATAGACTTATGAAAAAAAGGCTGAAAGGCCGAACGGATAAAATTTGTTAATCGGGAAAGGAAATATAATGAAAATTTTTTTAGTCAGGCATGGGATTACCATTTGGAATATGGAGCACAGGTATCAGGGCCAAAGCGATACCGCGCTCAGTGAAGAAGGTACGAAACAAGCACGTAAGGCTGCTGAATATTTGAACGGACAAAATTTGCAGGCTATTTACAGCAGTGATTTGAGCCGTTGTCTGCAGACGGCGCAGATAATCAGCGAACGTATTAAACTGGATTTTATAGTAGAGCCGCGTTTCCGGGAAATATCTTTTGGGGTTTGGGAAGGATTAACTATTGAAGAAGCCAGGGAAAAGTATCCTGATTTAGTACATGACTGGTATCATAACACGCTTAATTTTCAGGTGCCTGAAGGCGAATCTTTTACCCAGGTTATGGAACGCTCCGGTAAGGCCCTGGATGAAATAATCCGGAAAAATTTAGCTTCTTCGGCTGTTGTGACTCACGGCGGGGTTATACGGGCGGTACTTTTCCGCTTGGGACTGATAGAAGAATCAAAGTTCTGGAGCGATTTGGCAGTACCCGGCTCCATCACTATGCTGGATATGGAGAATAAAAGTTTTCAGGTAGTGGAGACGTGAATTTTGCGATTAATCCTGCAGTCGGAAACCAGTTTTGGGGAATATATGGGTTTTTCCCCAAATAGCTGAACCCGTCATTGCACTCCCTGCGGAGGCGCTATCCGCTTGTATCCATGCAAGGTATCGGGTGGCACGGCAGGCTATCCGAAAAACCGGCTGCGGCTATAGATTATTTCGCCTCTGGATCTCTCCGCCGTATGCCTCCCCTGCCGGAGACAGGCAGGGGATCCCCGGCCACCTAATACCCCGAAAGGGCACTTAGGCGGCCGGCAAGGCTTCGGAGTGCGATGGTGCGATTACGGCAGTTTTCAACCTAGCTAAAATGAAAGACTCAGTGCGCCCGGGTGGGCAAAAAATTGAAACCGGCGAGAGAAGGCAAAAAAACGGTAAAAAATATACCATGCAAGCAGTAAAATTGATGGTAAAATAGAACA
>JAISWS010000070.1 GCA_031270725.1 Syntrophomonadaceae bacterium
GTATTTTCCGTCCTTCTTCCATTCGGGCCGGTATGTTCTGCAGATTGGGTTCAATGCTGGAAAGCCGTCCGGTGGTAGTTTGAGCTTGTTTAAAAATTGTATGTACCCGTCCGCTGTCCGGATGAATCAAATTCTGCAGCGCGTCAACATAAGTTGACTTCAGTTTGCTGAGCAAACGATAATCTATAATCGGCTTAATAATATCGTGGTCGAAAAACAACTCTTCCAACACTTCAGCGCCGGTAGAATAACCGGTTTTTGTTTTTTTTATTTTTCGCAGGCCCAAATCCTCAAAAAGGACTTCTCCCAATTGTTTAGGCGAGCTGATATTAAATGCCCGCCCGGCCATTTTAAAAATATATTCCTCACTTTGCAAAATCCCCTCGGCTAATTCCCGCGAAAGTTTCTGTAATACGTCTCTCTCCACTTTAATTCCGGCAAATTCCATATGGGCCAAGCATGATGACAAAGGCATCTCCACTTCGAGATACAGCTTTTTTAAACTTTCGTCTATTTGCTCAAGTATTTTATTATATAACGTTTTCAAATTCAATACCTTCAGGTCAGGCCGCTGTAAAGGGATTTGTTTTTGAGTGTATTTGTAAATGGTGTTTGACAGCTGGTCGCAGTTAAAGGCGGGATCGTCAACATAAGCCAGCAGCATAGTATCTCCGGCTATACCCTGTAATTTTATCCCGTGCCTTAACAGTAATACCTGAATGAATTTGGCGTTATGCGTATATTTTTTTATATTGTCGTTTTCAAAAAATGAACGCGCCCAGCCCCAGCGTTCCTGACCGTCAGCGCCGATGTGTATGGAATAAACTTTTTCACGCAGCTCAATAAATATATCTGAAACCGTCGCCCACATAGGATGGACATTGTCAGCTTCCAAAAATACGGCGGTTTCCTCGCCCACGCACTCAGCGGCCAACTTCGTGACCGCTTCGCGATCTTCCAAAACTATTGTCGCGTTATCCGGAGGTTTCAGCGCTTCGTTTTCATCATTTTCCGGCAGGGGTAATTTTTTCAGTAAAGAGGTAAATTCCAATCTGCCGTACAAATCACGAAGTTTGTACTCATCAGGGATTTTACAGCGCATATTTTCCAGCTTACAGTCCAATTCTATATGGCGGTCTATCCTGGCCAGACTGTAGCTTAAAAACGCCTGGTCTTTATAGGTGCTGAGTTTTTCTTTCAGCTTAGCGTTTTTTACCTGGTTCAAATTATTATACAGATTTTCTATATCATGAAATTCTTTCAGCAAATTCACCGCCGTTTTAGGCCCTATGCCAGGCACTCCCGGTATATTATCAGAGCTGTCTCCCATTAACGCCTTTATATCAATCATATTGGGCGGATCGACTTCCCATTTTTCCTTAACCTCCCTGGGGGTAAACAGTTCCACCGCGCTAATCCCCTTTTTAGTCATCAGCACGCTCACTTCAGGGGACACCAGCTGCAAAGCGTCGGCGTCGCCGGTAACAATAACGCACTTCATTCCCCGCTGTTCGCTCAAAGCGCTTAATGTCCCTATAATATCGTCAGCCTCAAACCCCTCCGCTTCTATCCAGGGAATCCCTGCCGCGCTCATAACTTCCCGCAGCAGAGAAAACTGTCCGGCCAGTTCTTCCGGAGCGTTGCTTCTGTGTCCTTTGTAATCGCCGTATATTTCATTGCGAAAAGATTTCCTTTCTTTATCCAAAGCTACCACGACATGGGTAGGCGCCTCCATTTTCATGACCCGGTTAAACATAGTCATAAAACCGTAAACTCCGTTGGTATAAATCCCTTCTTTGGTGTTCAGCAGCGGCAAAGCGTAAAAAGCGCGGAACAACAAACTGTTCCCGTCTATCAGCATTATCTTGTTTTCTTGCGGTTCCTGAATTTTTTGACCTTTTTCTTTAATATCCATCAATTCTTCCTTAAATGTAAATATTTGCTGAGACTATCAGATATCTTCCCTGTTAATTATATAATGATAATTAACATCCTCAACCTTTATCCCCGCCTTTTTTATTATACTAGAAATATCTTCAGCTGAAATCGTCTATTTTGCTGTAATGCCGTAAAGGGTGATATAATCGCTTTTCGGCGGTTTTATTTTTATACGGCGCGCTTAATTTTATAAGATTTCCATAAGCGGCGCACAAACATTTTTCATTACCCCGCTGATGAATTTCTGAAAAAATCCTCTACTCGCCGCTTCCTTCCAGCTTATTTTCTATCACGACAATCCTGTGCCACGCTGATTTCAGCGACTGTTCATTAATAATTACCTTATCATGCAGCTCCTGAAAATCCTTGCGCATAACGCTCAGTTCCGACTTAATCTCCGCGATACCCTGCGTAATATTTTCCAGTTTCACCAGCACTGTGGTCATATTAGCGGCATTTTTCTCCGTATCCGCTTTCGAATTGCGTTTAATATTGGAAATGCCCGAATACAGAGCGAACGAAACCGAAACTACTGAAATCAGTAACGCTATTTCAACGCTCATAACCCCACCAGCTCCTTTTAACTATTGTCAACATCGCAACCGCTGTCACACGTCATTTATCAAAGTTGCTCATACGGCTGCGGTATGGAATACCTTATCCAGCAGCCGCGCGGTTTTAATGTGCCCCGCGCCCGTGACGCATCCCCGTGAGCGGGCGTGAATATCCTTATGTTTTTAAGGGTATTCATTACCTGTATCCGTCAATGCCTTTCCGGGCATTCGGGGTATATTATATGATATGCCGGCTTTAAGGCATTTGCCCGCCTGGTTATCCTTTTCATCCATTTATAGAAACGGCGGATTATTTTCACACGTGGAGTTTGTACGGCCTTTGATACTAGCCCGCAATCAACCCGGCGCTTGCTTGCCCCCGCTTGTGCCTGTGGTGTGGCGAGGGGGGTATCCGATAATAATATTACAAAGGTTTCCGGGCGGTTTTCTTTCTTCAGCCGTCAAAGGGCGGAGTATCTATAACCTGATTTTCACGGCGAAAATAAAATCTTGCGTTTCATCAGACATTCTCTCTGACCGCGAAAGGGATTTCATTGTCACGGGAGTATCTTGCCGCGTAAGAATAAGCGCCGCCGTAGATCGTCAGGCTGAAACAGCCTTCAAACGCATAGTTTTCTATACTGGTCACGCTGTCTGGTATGTTTACAGTCACCAGGCTGGAACAGTTTTCAAACATTCTAAATTTTATACTGATTACGCTGTTTGGTATGTTTATACTTGTCAAGCTGGAGCAACCCTTAAACGCGCTATCCCCTATGTAGGTTACCCCTATGTAGGTTACGCTGTCGGGGATAGTGTACGCGGAATTTTCTTTTCCAGCGGGATACTGTATTAGCCACCGTATATCTTTGCTGAAAAGAACACCATCTAAGTCAGCGTAATTCTGGTTTTCCATTGTTACTTTTATTTCCTTCAGGCTGGAACAGTATTCAAACGCGCCATGCCCTATGCTGGTTACGCTGTTGGGAATATCCACGCTAGCCAGGCTGGAACAGTTTGCAAACGCTCTAGATTCTATACTGGTTACGCTGTCGGGAATATCCACGCTAGACAGGCTGGAACAGTTTTCAAACGCTCTAGATTCTATACTAGTTACGCTGTCGGGAATAGTGTACGCCAAATTTTCTTTTCCAAGAGGATACCATATCAGTGTCCGCATATCCTTGCTGAAAAGAACTCCGTCCTGATCAGTATAACTCTGGTTTTCCACCGCTACTTTTATTTCCTTCAGGCTGGAACAGTTGAGAAACACATATGCCCCTATGCTGGTTACGCTGTCGGGAATATCCACGCTAGCCAGGTTGGAACAGTTTGCAAACACGCCATGCCCTATGCTGGTTACGCTGCCTGGTATGTTTATACTTGTCAGGCTGGAACAGTATTCAAACGCGCCTTCCCCAATACTGGTCACGCTGTCGGGTATATTTACGCTCGTCAGGCTGGAGCAATATGCAAACGCTCTATACTCTATGCTAGATACGCCGTTTGGAATGTCTATACTCACCAGGCTGGAGCAACTCTCAAACGCATTATTCCCGATACTGGTCACGCTGTCGGGTATATTTACACTCGTCAGGCTGGAGCAACCCTCAAACGCATTATTCCCGATACTGGTCACGCTGTCGGGGATAGTGTACGCCAAATTTTCTTTTCCACGAGGATACCATATCAGTGTCCGCATATCCTTGCCGAAAAGAACTCCGTCCTGATCAGTATAACTCTGGTTTTCCATCGCTACTTTTATTTCCTTCAGGTTGGAACAATATGCAAACGCGCTTTCCCCAATACTGGTCACGCCGTTTGGAATGTCTATACTCACCAGGCTGGAACAGTCTGCAAACGCTCTGTCTCTTATACTGGTTACGCTGTCGGGTATGTTTACGCTCATCAAGCTGGAACAGTCTGCAAACGCGCTATACTCTATGCTAGTTACGCCGTTTGGAATGTCTATACTCACCAGGCTGGAACAACTTTGAAATGTTCCGTTCTTTATACTGGTCACGCTGTCTGGTATGTTTACGCTCGTCAGACTGAAGCAGTTGGAAAACGCACTATCCCCTATACTGGTCACGCCGTACGGAATAGTGTACGCGGAATTTTCTTTTCCAGCGGGATACTGTATTAGCTGCCGTATATCCTTGCTGAAAAGAACACCATCCTGATCAATATAACTCTGGTTTTCCAGCGCTACTTTTATTTCCTTTAAGTTAGAGCAGTTGAGAAACACATATGCCTTTATGCTGGTTACGCTGTCAGGGATAGTGTACGCGGAATTTTCTTTTCCAAGAGGATACCATATCAGTGTCCGCATATCCTTGCTGAAAAGGACACCATCTAAGTCAGCGTAATTCTGATTTTCCACAGCCACTTTTATTTCCTTTAAGTTAGAGCAGACCCAAAACACCTTATCTCCAATACTGGTCACGCTGTCGGGTATGTTTATACTCGTCAGGCTGGAGCAATATGCAAACGCCTCATTTCCAATACTGGTCACGCCGTTAGGAATAGTGTACACAGAGCCTTCTTTTTCACTCGTATACTTTATCAGCGTCCGCATGTCCCCGCTGAAAAGAACCCCGTCCTGGTAAACGTTCGGGGCGGCTGCCTCCTGGTCTTGGTTCCCGTCCCGCACGGCCAGCAGATTCAGCGCCGCTAATAACAATATCGCGCCCAGCCCATAAATAATTAACACTACCGTAAAAAAACGCGGCCGGCGTTTACGCGGGCCACCGCCGGCAGGCCACGGCGCTTCGGGGGAAGTGTCCGGAGCCGGAGCTTTTTCATCTTGCGAACCGGCGTCCCCTGTTTTATCTTCCTGTTTTTCCTCCTGGGAAAAGGGCTGTCCGCACTCCGCGCAAAACAATGTTTTATCGTCGTTGTCAGCGCCGCGATTTTTGCATACCACCGCGATTTCTCCTTGTGTACAAATTTATTAAAACATCAGCGCCGCCGTTTCGCCCGCTCTTATGTTTTCATTTCCGCGATCCGCGATCCGAATTGCGAACCCCCGCCTGTAAGCCGTGTTTGCTGCGGTGCGTTCCGTAAAAGTTTTTACGGAAGTGGCTGAACAGTATAAATTGCCCGTTAAAAAATTCATGTCTTCGGTAATTTCAATCCGTGCCGTACGCAGTGTAATTTATAATGGCCGGCGGCTGAATTTCTAAAAGTTTCATATATATTATACTTTAAATAAAACAGCGGTGAAAAGTTTTATTTGCCCGCGTTATTATTAATGTTAATCCGGCGATAAAACCCCCGCCCGCCGCCAAAGGGTAGTGGCCCATAAGGCTTTTCAGTTTCGCCTTATCCCACCGCGAGGGGGATGCCCGGCAAAGGGTAACAGGCAGCCGGCGCCTTTCAAGGATATGAACCGCGTTTTATTCACCGTTCCGGCAGGATATAAAAAAATTAACATAAATTTCTTTGCGCGGCCTTGCGCCTGAAAATAAAACGGGCGCGCAATAGTCTCGATTTCACGGTTTCCGCGGAACAATTCAGCAATTCTCCGATTTCCGCGTAAGAGTATTCCATCATATCCTTCAAAATCAAAACATTTTTTTGCTCTTTTTTCATTTCACTGAGGATTTTATGTACGTTATCAGCTTTTATTTTTTGTTCGTAAAGCTCATAAAGCGGAGCTTCGGAATCAGCTATTTCCGGATTAACGCTATTTCCCTGGCCGCTGATGAACGCGTTATCCAACGATATAGTATAAATCCTCCTTTTTCTTCGCCGTAGTTCGTCTAAACAGGCATTTGTAGCCACTCTGTGCATCCAGGCGCTGAAATTGGACTTTCCTTTAAAAGTATTCAAAGAACAATATATTTTAACAAAAACTTCTTGGGCTATATCATAAGCATCTTCTTCGTGTTTCATATATTTATACGCCAAAACATGTACAGCGTTCCGGTATTTATTGAAAAGCTCTTCAAAAGCCTCTAAATCTCCGGCTTTGCTCAGCCGTATCAATTCTTCCTCGTTCATATTATCCATAATCGCCTCTTATCCTTTTTCGTGGAACGCGCCTCCCGGCGTTCCGCCGGAGGGGTTTCTTAAATTATTTATAATCAACAGATTTCAGCGAAAAACGTAAAAAATCCTGTTGTCTGTGCAAGTGTAATAATGGTTATATTGCCATTTATGTCATAATAAATTAAACCTCCGCCTATCGCTGAAACGGAATCGCGGAGAACTTGACAAAGGCCTGATTCTCAAATATAATATCTTTTGCATTGGGAAAACTTACCCGGACATTCATGCCGATGTGGCGGAATAGGCAGACGCGGCGGTCTCAAAAACCGTTGGATAACTTCCATGCCGGTTCGACTCCGGCCATCGGCACCATGTCAATCAAACCGAAGCCCCCGTATTCACAGTAAAGACGTATTACAATTAGAGCGTGAGAGAAAACAGGAAGCGTGAACAGGCGTACCCGAGCGGACTGGCAGGCACGCGATGGGAAGAAATGGCGCCGCTGTTTATTCTGAGCGGAAACACTTTCAGGCGTTTTGCGCGGCTCCAATTAGTGAGATTATTGATAAAATAAGTAAAAAAACGTAATATGAATATTATGGTGTATAAATTTTTTCAAAAAGATAATTATGAGGATTTCTCAAGTGGCAGAGTTATTTCGCATAAATCAAAAAGTCCGAATTTTCCCGTCAGATTGGCGGGGGAAATATTTTGCCGATGTTTAGAGCATATAAATAAAACGAATAATCTTTGTATATATGATCCCTGCTGTGGCAGCGCTTATCTATTGACAGTCTTAGGTTTTCTGTTTAATGAAAAAATAAGCGCAATATATGCTTCTGATATAGAAAAAGAATTCGCTGATTTTGCTCGGAATAACCTTTCGCTTTTGTCAATAAATGGATTGGAAAAACGCAAAAATAATTTAATGGAATTGATAAAAAAATATAATAAACAATCGCACATTGCCGCGTTAAACAGTTTAAACCGTATTTCGGAATATATAAAGCATGAGATAAAAGCAGATATATTTATCACAGATATTTTGAACAAAAATAGTTTGGGAAATAAAATGTTTTGTTCTGATATTGTAATAACAGATGTTCCTTATGGCAGTTTAGTTACATGGTCAGATAAAACAAATGATCCGATAAACATTTTACTGGATACAATCATTCCCATAATTAATAAAAATACAATTATCGCAATAATTCATAACAGAAATCAAAAAATAAGCAATGCTCAATATAATAGAGCTGACAAATTTAAGGCGGGGCACAGAGTCGTGGAAATAATGAGGTTAAAAGATTATCCGGAGGAAATATTATGAACGAAAATGAAACCATTAGAATTATAAAACAACGAAGGAGTACCAGGCGGTTTTCAGAAAAACAGGTTTCTGAAGATGATTTGAATACAATCATAAACGCGGGACTTTACGCCCCAAATGGCGGAACTGATTTTGAAAAAAACGTATATTTTACAATTATTCAAAATGAAAATATTTTGAATAAAATAAATTCACTGGCCAAAGAAGCCGCCGGACAATCATCTTTCGAATGGCTAAAAGATTTGGGAAGCAATGAACAATTCAACTGTTTATATAATGCCCCGACATTTATAATAATATCAGTTAAGAAGCAATCTGAAAGTGCGGTATATGATTGTTCGGCATTAACTCAGAATATGTTGCTCGCGGCGGAATCCGTCGGATTGGGCAGTTGTTGGTTATATTTTCCTTTACAGGCGTTTGACAAAGATATGGGATTAGTAAAAGAATTAAAAATTCCGCAAGGGTTTAAACCGATTACGTCAATGGTAATTGGCTATAAAGAAGATGATGAAATAAATGTACCGGAGAGAAAAACAGAAAATGTTCGTTATATAAAATAAAATATAAAATTGTAAAGGGACGGCAACTGCGCATGACAGGAGCGAAACGGGGCGAAACGCCAAGAATATTTACAACCAGTTTTTCAAGTGTCTATCCGTTTTATGTTCAAAAAGCGAAAAAAAAGGGACATACTAAAGAAGATGTTGATGCCATTATTTGTTGGTTAACAGGATATAATCAACAGACATTACAGCAACAAATTGATAAAAATATTGATTTTGAAACATTTTTTGCA
>JAISWS010000120.1 GCA_031270725.1 Syntrophomonadaceae bacterium
GATCTGGTTATTACCGACATAATGATGCCGCTTATGGACGGATGGGAATTATGCGGCGAATTGCGTTCTTTTTATGAAGGGCCCATACTGATGCTGACGGTACAGGGGGAAACTTCGCAAAAAGTCAGAGGCTTGGAATTAGGCGCGGACGATTATATAACCAAGCCGTTTGAACCGGCTGAATTAATTGCCAGAGTTAAGGCTTTATTGCGAAGGTATAATATTTCTTCTTCGCAGACAGTGCATATTGGCCAGTTGATAATAGACAAAAATGAATTTACGGTAAAGGGCAATCAACGCGAATTTACTTTGCCGCTGAAGGAATTTGAATTATTGTTTACTTTGGCCGGGTATCCCGGCAAGACTTTTTCCCGTGATTATCTCATCGAAAAGATTTGGGGATATGATTTCGATGGGAACGAACGTACTTTGGACGTTCATATAGGGCGTTTGCGGGAAAAATTCACGGCGGAAGAATTTGGCTTTAAGATTACCACTATCCGCGGATTAGGATACCGCATGGAGGAACTAAGATGAAAAAATTGACCGCTAAGGAGGAGAAATCCGCGGCCACGAACGCGGTGCGGCATTATCTGCTGCATTTGGCACAATTTATTTTGCTTATACTGGTGATTTACATTTTATATTTGCCGGCACAGCGTTTTACTGGATTTATATTGGATAAAACAGGAATGCCGGCAGGGGACGCCGGCTATTTTATCAGCGTAATTCTGGGCGCGATCTTTTTATGTATATTTTTTGCGTTAGTATGGCATATAGCCAGACAAAAACACATCTATACTATACAAAAGAGTTATAGCCGCGGCCGCTTTAAAAATGGTTATCCCAGGTCTCAATGGCAGTCTGGCTTTAATTTTTTAGAAGATTTTTATTTAGCGCTCGGCCGGATAGCCCAGGGCGATTACGATATTTTCATAAAACCCGATAATAATTTTTTCGGAAAACAAATATTGAATGACCTGGCTACGCGTATTAATCATATGGCCGGCCAGCTTAAAAGCATGGAGGAAATGCGGCAGGATTTTATCTCCAACGTATCCCACGAAATTCAGTCGCCGATAACTTCAATTAAAGGTTTTGCGGTGCTGTTGAAAAATGAAAACCTGCCGGAAGAAGAAAGGCTGAGCTATATAAAAATTATAGAAACGGAATGTAACAGGCTTTCTAAGCTGAGCGGCAGTTTGCTCAAATTATCCACTCTTGATTCCGGCGTGACAACAATTAACGCCGCTAAGTTCAACATAGTCCGGCAGTTAAGAGATACGGCGCTGTCTCTGGAGCCTTTATGGAGAGACAAAAATTTAAAAATAGAAATTGACGGGGAAGAAACGGAATTGGAAGCTGACCGGGAACTTTTGGCGCAGGTGTGGATCAATTTACTGAGTAACAGTATAAAATTTACCCCGTCAGGAGGTAAAATAATGATGGAAGCCCGCAAAGACAAGGACGGTGATAATATAGCCGTAATTTTAACTGACAATGGAGAGGGAATAGCGCCTGATGATCAGCCGTATATATTTGAGAGGTTTTTCATGGCGGATAAATCCCGTCACCGGGATGAGTGCGGCAACGGCCTGGGGTTATCAATTGTCAAAAAAATCATTGATATGCACCGGGGAAATATAAATGTGAGTAGCGTCCAGGGAGAAGGGACGGTTTTTACGGTTTCCCTGCCCAAAATTTACAAAACCCACGTAATTGAATTTGAACAGAGGACTTTATCCGATAGCTAATAACCCCTGCCCCCCGCGGCCGTATTGGCGTTAATAACGGCATACGGGGGGCAGAAGGTTTTTTAGTCCCGTATTTTCCCAAAATAGTTATGTTATAACCGGGATTTATTCATTTATAATTGTGATTTCTTCGCCTTCATCTATAATTGTGACCTCATCCTCATCAGTAGCTGTGGCTTCTTCGTCTTGCGGCTGTATTTCCGGAGTAGCCGTGACTCCCTCATTTTGTTGCGGTGTTTCTATAGTGGTAGCTGTACCCCTTTCATCTTGCGGCGGTATCTCCAAAGTAGTTATGTCTTCAGTAAAGCCAATCGGGAAATTAAACATTTCGTCGGTCACCTGGCCGGAGAATTCCACTATTTCCATTTGTATATCATTGCCGTTACTGTTGTTGATAATATATTTCAAAACGTTGCTGTCATCAAAACAATATTTCACCTGGGAAGAGCCATCCACGTATTCTTCAGAAGCGTATTTAACGCCGCCGATTTCAACTTCTCCCGACGTATACGTTAACGCGTTAAGCCTTTCGGAATCAAATAAAGTGTCGCTGATGGGGTTTTCCAGTTCTTCTTTAGGCGCTTTGCTGTAGGTTTGGGCCCGTTTATTGAGAAAATAAAGCGTACCTTCTTTAAATATCGCGCAACGATTGTTGCTGCCGATAGTAACATTGGTGTAAATATTTTCCCCTTTAAGCGCTACTTCGGCAGTCCCCTGATAAAAGGTATTTTGAGTGTCTATGCCCTCCATGTTGAAAGCTATGTAGAATTCATTTTTGTTGGGAAGGTTTTCTTTAAAATAATTGTAGGCTTTGGAGCCTGCCGGTGTGGTTGTGGTGGGAGCGGATGAAGTACCGCAGGCGGTTGACGACAGAGCCAGACAGAGGGCCAGTATTATGAAAATACCTCCCTTTAGGGTAAAAAATAAACTTTTGTTTTTCATTTTCTTAACCTCCGTATAAAATTTGCTGTTTTTCAAGCAGACAGCCTTTGCTATAATAAATATTGTAATACATAAATCGATTTAAATAAACAGTTAATATTTTTCACTCCCGGAATCTGAGGATAAAAAAGATAAATGGGGAAAAGATAGTCTTGCTTTTGGCAGATATTTTATTATTGCGTTTTAAGTATTGTATAATGTTTAAAAGTAAAGGCGTTATTATATATTAGTAAGGCGTTTTTATCGTTTTTATTGCTATGAAAGCTAAAAAATACTTTGTGGTGTTATTTAAGAGGAAAGAGCGGTTTGATGAGGCATATCCCCAATATTTTATCGTATTTCAGGATTTTATTGATCCCTTTTTTTATTTGGGAAATGTTACAGAATAATGGTTGGGCGGCGGCGGTGATTTTGGCTGTTTCAGGGTTAACAGATATGTTGGACGGCTTTTTAGCCCGCCGCTATAACTGGATCAGCGAGCGGGGAAAAGTTTTGGATCCGGTCGCGGATAAGCTTACGCAAATGGCGGTATGTATCGTGATGTTTACCAAAATGAGAGAATATTGGTTTTTTTTCACTGTTTTATTGTTGAAAGAGCTTTTGATGTTAACCGTCGGCGCTTATTTGGTGAAACATAAAATAAAAATTGAGGGCGCCAAGTGGTTTGGAAAAATCCTTACCATATTATTTTATTTTACTATGGTATTGATAGTGTTTATAACAGAAATGCCTTCATGGGCAGTGGTGACTTTACTGAGCTTAACAACGTTTTTCGCGCTGGTAGCGACAATGCTTTATATTCCCGAATTCAAAAAATACAATCGTGAAATAAAGGATTACAGATAATTTATCACTTGGCTCTGATTGAATTTAATTAAAAACGGAGGTGCGGATTTTGCAAAAAATGACTGATTGCTACCAATTGAACAATGGGGTACGGATACCTGTAGTAGGATTCGGGACCTGGCAGACCCCGGGGGGAGAAACAGCTGTTTCAGCGGTAAAAGAGGCTATAAAGGCGGGATATAGCCATATCGATACCGCGGCTTTTTACGGTAATGAAGAAAGTGTGGGACAGGCGGTTAAAGAAAGCGGGGCAAAGCGTGAAGATTTATTCATTACCACTAAGCTGTGGAACAGTGACCACGGCTATGAAGCGACTTTAAAAGCGTGCGCGGCGTCTTTGGAAAGATTGCGGCTGGATTATCTGGATCTGTACTTAATCCACTGGCCTAACCCGCTAAGATTCAGGGATCAGTTTGAGAAAATAAACGCCGAGACCTGGAAAGCCATGGAAGAACTCTATAAAAGCGGGAAAACCAAGTCTATCGGCATCAGTAATTACAAGCCTCATCATATCGGGGCTACCTTAAAAAATGCTGAAATCGTCCCTATGGTAAACCAAATACGCCTGTATCCCGGCTTCACACAAGAAGATACTGTGCGCCGCTGTAAGGACGAAGGCATATTAGTCCAGGCCTACAGCCCGTTAGGTACCGGTTCAATGTTGGAAGTAAAAGAGCTGCGGGAGCTGGCGGAAAAATACCATAAAACCGTAGCGCAGATTTGTCTGCGGTGGAGCTTGCAAATGGGATTTTTACCGTTGCCTAAATCAGTTACGCCGGCTCGCATCCGGGAAAACGCGGATATATTTGATTTTGAGCTTAGCGCGAAAGACGTTCAGGACTTAGCCTCTATGAAAAATTACGGAGGGGCGGGCTTTGACCCGGATACCTCATCATTTTAAAAAACATACGCGGGCCGCTTAAAAAACGCTCACTATCGCGAAGCGGCGAAGCGGAGGTATAAAATGGCGGTTTTTCCGTTTAAATTTGGGGCTCTGATAAAAATTCCGCGCGGGTAAAAGTAAAAAGCGGCAAACTTCCGCGATTGGATTGGCCGATAAAGCAACGGCCGTTATCAGGGGGATTTAGTAAAACCCGCGCCGGGAGGTGGCTCCGCAGGCGGGAATGGAGCGGAACAGCGGAATATAATATAGCTGTCCATTGATAAAAATTGGTATTTGACACGGGACAAGGTTTACATAAAAAACACGACCCGCGGAAGAGAGAGTCCATCTTTTCCCCCGCGGGTATTTTTTCGCGCGGGCGGGGAAATGACTTCACAGGGCGCTCTCCGTTTTTTGCTCCGCCGCGTTCTGGCCCGCCAGCCAAAAACATATCTATGTTTCTGAACAGTAGGGAAATTTCAATGTATACGCGGCGGCAGAATTACTTACGGCATAGATATATTTTATATGTACCCCGGGTTTGCGTCGCGGTAAAGTGAAATAGTTGGAAATCCGGCAATACGGCAATATAGAACGTACAGATATAAAATCACGGGATTTCAGGATTCTGACGCGGCCGGCGGTATGGTACAAAATATAACAAAATAAGACCTGCCGGAGTTGTTGACAGAGACCCTCGGTTAGTGTAAAATAACTAATTGGTTAGCGCTTCCTAACTAATGGGAAAATCAGCCTGAGGCTTATTAAATTATGGCGGCCGTTTGTTTCACCCGTGAATGAAAACGCCCTGTTCATCATGAAAAAAGCGCGGCTGTTACGCTGAACTAAAAACCAAACCACAGAAAGGAAGAAACAAGCATGAAACAAAAGTACCCTGCCCGATTTCTGAAAAAGATACTCGCCTCGCTTATCTCCCTGGCCCTTATTTGGACGATGTTCCCGCCCAATGCCGCTTTGGCGGCGGAGCCGGTCAATGTCGCTTCCGCCGCCGAGTACACGGCGGCGCTTGGCGGAACCGGCGACATCGAGATCAACATCACCGGGGATTTTACAATCACGGCCACTACGGCGATTTCTTCAGCCGTAAACCTGACCGTCAACGGCAACGGGCACACCATTACTCAAACAAATGGGGCTCAGACGCTGCGGCTGACGGGCGGGAATCCCACCGTCGCCATTAAGGATTTGACCATTAGCCGCTCCGGCACGGTGGCAGCCACAGACCAGGGCGGCGCCATATACGTGAAAAGCGGCAACCTCACCGTTGAGAACGTGACGATCAGCAATTGCGCCGCCAAATCGTCAGGCGATGGCGGCGCCATATATTTATCCGGCGGCTCGGTTACGGTGAAAGACAGTTATTTTACCGGCAACAAAGCGCCATCCGACGGCGGCGCCATCTATGCGGACAGCGGTTCGCTGACCGTGACAAACAGCACGTTTGTCAATAACACGGCTACAAGCTACGGCGGCGCGATTCATATCGAAAGCACCGCAGTAAGCCTCAACGTATCGAACAGCACATTTTACGGCAACAGCGCAAAATACGGCGGCGCAATTTCTTCCTACAATTCCGGCGGTGCGATTACCAACTGCACAATCGTTAAAAACAACGCGGCAACCTATGGCGGCGGCGTTTATAACTCCAATACAAGCGGCAGTACAAGGACGACGATCAAAAATTGCATTATCATCGGGAACACCAAAGCCGGCACGGCGGGTTCAACCTCGAATCAGTCCTCCGGCCCGGACATCTATTCCGCGATTGAAGGCGGATACAATGTATACGGGTATGCGCATACCTCATATTTCAGTAAAGGCGCTTACTCAAAAAACGCGACTGCTTATCCTAATAACTGGTTGGCGGAGAACGATCCCGCTGATAACGGTGGCAAAACCCGCACCATCGCGCTCCTTGAGGTTGCAGGCAGTCTGGCAATTGACAAGCTGCCATCGTCCGCCGGCACCCCCGTGACAGACCAGCGCGGCGTGGCACGGGACACGGCGCCCGACATCGGCGCCTTTGAATTTGCCGCCGCGCCGTCGGCGACGGTGACGGGCGTCACGGTATCGCCCGCGACCGCCAGCGTGCAGGCAGGGCAGACGCAGCAGTTTTCCGCGACGGTGACGGTAACCGGAGAAGCGGCGCAAACGGTAACATGGAGCGTAAGCGGCGCCGAAAGCTCTGACACCGGCATTGACGCGAGCGGCCTGCTGACCGTCGGCCTGGACGAAAGCGCCGGAACGCTGACCGTGACGGCCACGTCAACCTTCGACGGTACGCAATCCGGCACGGCGACAGTGACGGTCACGGAACCGCCGGCGGCGGTGACAGACGTCACGGTATCACCCGCGAGCGCCAGCGTGCAGGCAGGGCAGACGCAGCAATTCAGCGCGACTGTCGCCGCAACCGGCGGCGTGGCGCAAACGGTCACCTGGAGCGTAAGCGGCGGCGCAAGTTCCGGCACGAATATTAACACGAGCGGTCTGCTGACCGTCGGCCCGGACGAAACCGCCGGAACGCTGGCGGTAACGGCCACGTCAACCTTCGACAGCACGCAATCCGGCACGGCGGCGGTGACAGTCACTCCCGCATCCGCAGTCACATACGCCGGAACCTATGCGGAACTGGCATCGGCGGTCACAGGCGCGTCCGCCGACGACGTGATCAAGCTGACGGCGGACATTGACATTGCAAGCGGCATCACCATTCCCGCCGGCAAAAAATTCACCATCGACGGGCAGGGGCACACGGTTAAACAGCTGGGCACGACGCCCATGTTCGGCGCTGCCAGCGGCGAAATCACTTTCGTCAATATTAAATTCAACGGCAACGGCAGAACAGTAAACAATGGCGACAAGGGCGGCTCCGCCATTTACGCCTACGGCTCAACCGCCCTCACGGTCAACATAAGAAACTGCGAATTTACCGGCTGCTATACGGACGGAGAGGACGGCGGCGGTGCTATCTACGCAGTGAACGGCGCAGCCGTGCTCAATGTGGAAAACTCTCTTTTCGCGGGCAACCGCTCCACGGAATATGACGGCGGCGCCATATACGTGAACGTCAAATCGGGTACAATCGTAAATTGCACCTTCACCGGCAACTATGCGGAATATGACGGCGGCGCGGTGGTTATCTACGGCGGCCAGACCAATCTGGCCATTACCAACTGCACCTTTTATGGAAACACCACTTGGAGCCGCGGCGGCGCCA
>JAISWS010000141.1 GCA_031270725.1 Syntrophomonadaceae bacterium
GCTTCGTACTCATAATGATAATGTCCTTTTCCATGCCACCATTTTACACCCTTTTGGGCGGGGGTGACATTTTCCCTCGATAGCTTACAAGGTGACATTATCATAAAGTAAACACAGGGGAGTGTCTTAGAAGCTGTATTCACAGTTAAAATATGGTATAATCCGGCTTTAAGACTTTGAAGAAAGCGCAATGGAAAAAGGGGTTGAAATTCCGGAATTCCCGCCATCGGTGTCTTGCTGTGCTTTGTTATGCTAAGGCGATGCTTTTCAGGAATTTGTTAAAAACCTCCTGTTTGGAACATACGTTGTAAAAGTCCGCGCCGAACACGGTTTGGATACGCCTGTAAGCAAGTGCGATTTGGTCGTCGGTTGAAAATTCGAGAGTGTCCACAAGTTTGCCGTGTTTGTCCGCAGTTTTTTTGAAAGCGACCCTGCCGCCCACGTCGTCGAGCATAACGATTCCGCCTTTCAAGACTCTGCATGCGGTGGCGCTTTATTTTTGTTCCTGCGCCACCAGCCACGCCTCCGTTTCCGCGATCTTCGCCTCCGTTTCCGCGACCCTCGCGTTCGTTTCCGCCTTTCCGCCGTTTTGCCGCTTCCGCAACCCTTAGAATTTCTGCCATTTTCGCAAATGTCACACGTTTTACCCCGGTTAGTCGCCGGAAGTTCTCTGCGCTCAGTTTTACCGTGCCTTCATATTTCGTTTATCTACTATACCACTTTCTTGAGTTATGCAGAAAGTCTATTCATAAAAATACGGGGAAGCCTCCTTGATAAAAAACATTAGGCGGAACAAAAGCTGAAATCTTAAAGATTTGTGGCAGCCCAGAATATTCAGATGTAATTTCAGGCATTTTATGGAAATACCTGAAGAGATCTCGGCAGTTGTGTTTTTGCAAAGTAAAGTTATTGATATCCTGTTTTATTTCCTAAAAAACTAAAAAGTTTTTCAAGCTTATTGACAATTCTGCAATAGTTGTTAAACTTTATACATATAGTTACTAAATATAAATTTGCAGGAGGTACATTTATGAAAATCAATCGGGAACTTATGAAAGGCAGTACATCTATCCTCATTCTTGCGTTGCTTGCTGAAGAAGAAATGTATGGTTACAAAATCATACAGACGCTAAAAGCACGCTCGGAGAACATTTTTGAGCTTAAAGAGGGAACGCTTTACCCCATGCTCCACGCGCTGGAAAATGAAAAAGCCATTGAAAGCTATTGGGAAAACGTGGATAACAAAATGCGTAAATATTACCGTATCACGGTTGGCGGGCGAAAATTGTTTGAGAGCAAAAAAGAGGAATGGCAAGTTTATACGGGAGCAATAAATTCAATAATTCAAGGAGGCGCGTATTGCCATGCTTAACAAATTTTTAGACGAAGTTTGTTCACATATCCGCTGTAAGATGGCGCATAATGATATTCGCGCGGAACTGACGGCGCATATTGAGGAAATGCAAAGCGCGGGGAAACCGATTGATGAGGCAATAGCCGCAATGGGTGATTGTGCAGAAATCGGCGCAAAATTGGATAAACAGCATAAGCCGCTTATCGAATGGCCTCTTATCGGATTAACGGCGGTTATTGTTATTATAGGCGGTATTATGGCATTTACAAACGATTATGTCATGAATCATTCTGGCAGTGATTTTATGAGATTCTTACTGTTTGCAGTCTTAGGAATTACTGCCGCTGCTTTCTTTATGTTCTTTAACTATACAAAGTTAAGAGATTTTACGTGGATTATTTACGGTGCGGTATGGGTGATATTTATCGGCAGCCTTATAATGGGTACGCGGGGCAATGTTTCCTATGTATTTTTAAATTGGATATTTATTGCTATCCCTTTGCTTGTTGCTTTTGCTGGATTCATGGATAAACTCCGGGGCAAGGGCATGAACGGGCTTATAATAAGCACTTTGCTGGCGTTAGTTTCGCTTATCCCTGCCGTTCTTACTGCGAGGCGGGCGGTAATTTTTTTATTGGTTCCTTTCTTCATTATGCTATTGGCGGCTGTGTACAAACGGCACTTCGGCGTAAATATTAAATCGCAAAAAGCTTTTTTATATAGCGGCCTGGCGTTAACCGGGTTGCTTGTGATTTTGTCAGTTATCCGCAACCCGTATCGCTTTGCCCGAATGACTGATTTTATCACAAACGTCCCCGAAGGTAATGCTTGGCTAATTTCGGCCTTGCGGGACGCTATCAGCAGTGCAAACTGGATAGGAGGCGCGGACATAGTTTACAGTTATGCGCCGTCGGTTGCCGTTCCCAACTTAATGGCAGATTTTGCTCTTGCGAACGTAATCATTACCTTCGGATGGCTTGCGGGGATTGTGCTTGTAGCGGCGATCATTGCTTTAATCGTTCGTATGTTTATGATTACACGCAAAGTTAAACACGACTTTGGATATTATATTAGTTTAGCGGCGTGCGTGATGTTATCAATGCAGTTTGTGATAAGCGTACTCATGAATTTGGGAATGTTTCCGTTTATGGGAGTGAGTTTGCCTTTTGTATCACACGGCGGCACGGGTTATGCGGCGAATATGGTCCTTGTGGGGTTGATACTTTCTGTATGGCGAAGGAATAATATTATAGGAAAAGTACCACGGGAAAATAAAAACATCCAGCCGCTGGTGGAATATGCGGACGGGAAAAATAATATTTAACCTGAAATCTGAAATAATCGCATGCCCGGCCATTTTGCGGCGGAGGAAAATTTGGAAATTGGCAATCAATGCTGGATTGGCTAATCGCGGAGTGTCTAGATAATGGCTAAACAGCTTGAACTCATTTTCCCGGGCTCGTCGTTATTATGACCCCGATAATCAATCAGAAAGCTGGCTCAGGTTTCCGCCAGGGTTCTCGTTTTTTCTATTCATGGAAATATAGTGTATCGAGCAGAGTTTAAATCCTTAATATTCATCACTTTTTCGGTATAGTTACGGTAAAGCAGCTTCCTCGTTCCGTATGGCTGTCCGCTGTTACTGTCCCATTATGGGCGGTTACGATTGATTTCACAATTGTCAGTCCGATTCCGGTTCCGCCCGTTTTACGGGCCCGGGATTTATCGGTGCGATAAAAGCGTTCGAAAACCAAGGGAAGCTCTTTTTCCGGTATGCCGATACCATTATCCTTTACGCGGATGATTCCGTTCTGAGCGTCGTCGGTGACCTCCGCGCAAATATGTCCGCCCGCCGGCGTGTATTTTATCGCGTTGGAAAACAGATTTGCGAGTACCTGGCTCATACGCTCTTTGTCCGCGTTAACAAAAGATGAAACGCCGACAATTGACAATGACAGATTTTTTTTACTTGCTTCCGTTTCCAGATTTTCGCCGGCAATTTGTACAATTTCCAGTAAATCAACCCGAGATTTATTTAGTTTCAGATTTTCGCTTTCAATTTTAGCCAAATTTTCCAGATCCGCCACTAACATTTCGAGACGCTGGGTTTCTTCGTAACAACTTTTTAAGCGCTTGGGCGTTGGCTCCCAAACGTGTTCTATCATTGCCTCCAAATGAGAACTCAGCGTAGTGAGCGGCGTACGAAGTTCGTGGGCAACATCGGCGGTAAGCTGCTTACGCAAGCGTTCCTGTCTGCCAAGAGCGTCCGCAAGGTGGTTGAGCGCGGACACAAGATCGTGAAGTTCCCGTGTTTTGGTCTGACTTTCAAATTGCACATTGTAACGCCCTTCCGCGATTTGTCTCGCGACATCCGCTGTCTTGCGTATAGGGCGAGTAATTCTCCGTGCTAGAAACCATCCAGTCATAAAAGAAAAAACCAGGGACAGCGCGCCTATAGTGAGCAAGATCGCATTCAGCGCGGATAAAAACGAAAAATCGCTCTCACTTAGGAAAAAAGGGGCATAATACTTAATTGTCATGGATCCTATTTTTTGCTCATTCTGTGTGAGTTCATAACTTTGAGACGTGAACGCGCCACTTTCACCGTGAGCGGACATCTGTTTTGATATTTCGCCCATAATTTGCTGACAGATCCTCATATCATGGCTTTCCGCATCCCACACGCTAGCTCCCTTGTTATCATAAACTCTGATAATGTATCCGTCATACAAGGAATACATACTAAGCGCGTGAATGGAAACCAAATCCCAAGCATTTGTCAGGCCATTGTAATATTGCCCTATGTTTTCCGCTATATTTTCCGCGCGAGTTTTTTGCTGTTTTGTAATATAGGCTTCAAATTGCTCATGTATTAGATAGTTTGACAAAATGCTGATAAGCGCTACTGTAACCAGCACAACGAACACAATCGCCAAAGAGAGTTGTGTTCTCAAGCTGCGCATCCTATTCACCTCCAAACCGGTAACCAATCCCGTGAACAGTTAAAACATATTCAGGATTTTTGGAATCATTTTCTATTTTTTGTCTCAGATTTTTCACATGAGTGTCAATAGCGCGCTCATATCCGTCAAACTCATCGCCGAGAGCTATTTCAATTAGTTCTGTACGCGTGAACACCTTGCCAGGGTATTTCATCAGTGCCGCCAGTACTTTCATTTCGCTGGGGGTAAGGGAAACCCGCTGCCCTTTCTTTTTGATCATGTCCTTTTCAAAATCAACGGTCAGATCTCCGTTACGGAAGCTATTTCTTAGCGCGAGCGGAACAAGGTCGTCTGATGCTCTCCGAAGCGCTGCATCCACTCGAGCGCCGAGTTCTTTCAGACTGAACGGTTTTCGTATATAATCGTCCGCTCCAAGCCGCAGCCCTTCAATCAGGTTTTCTTCTTCAACTTTAGCGGTAAGCATGATGACAGGCAGCCGTGATTTTTTGCGAATGGCCCGGCAAATTTCCTCGCCGGAAATGTCGGGCAGCATCAAATCCAGCAGAACCAGCGCTATATTTTCGCGATCCAATATGTCAAGAGCTTGCCGGCCATTCTCCGCGGAAAAGACATTAAATCCGCGGCTTTTCATGAATGCGGCTACAACATCCAGTATTTTAGGTTCATCATCAACCGCAAGGATATTTTTGGGGTTTGCGGGCATAATGCCGCCTCCTTTAGTTAATTAATTTTGTCTTTGTATTATTTTAGGTTAGAAGTACAGTTTTATTATAATAATCAGCAAAAATCAGCGCTTGCCAGTCTTTAAGGTATAGAAAATAACGCTAATTACAATGACGCGGGCTAAACGCGTAAAATAAAATTTTCAATATGTATTTTTTAACAGCAGAAAAGGGGGAGCATAGGCCACAGTAACTCCCCCCTCCCCTTTATTTTATATTATACTACAACCTCATAACCTTGCTCTTCAATCTCGACCTTAATTTTGTCTAGCGGGGATTTTGCTAAGTCATGTGTGATGGTTACTGTTTTTGCCCCCAGGTTCACATTGACATCGCTCACCCCGTCAAGCGCAGTAACGGCTTGCGTAATCGCTTTCACACAATGCTCGCACGACATACCGTTCACATTCAAAGTAGTTTTTTCCATTTTATAAGACCTCCATTTCATTTCAGTAGCAAGACGGCGACTGTTCGCCATCTTGCCGGTCAGCATTGTTATCGCCGCTTTTTTTACCTATAAGCGGCATTATAATGAGATGCGACAACGGGCAAAGCAGGAATAACATATAGGGGCAGTATCCCGCCGCCGAAGTTGGTTGTGTCAGCGCCGTTCGGCGTAATTAGTACAATTGCCGCGATTGGGGCGAGGCAACACAGCAGCATAAGCAATTTGCCCTTAATACCTTTATGATTGTGATTGTGCATAACGATCTCCTTCCTTATTTCAAGTCGAACGGCTTCAGCAGTTTGTCCACTTCGGCCGGCTTGCCGTCCACATCGACGGGAACCTTTGCGAACGCCCAACCTTCGACCGCGTTCACATTCACTCCCGCGTCGATGAACGCCTGGGGGTTCAAAACAAATACGATGTCTTTATCATTTTTGCTCATATCCTTGGCCCACTCAAACAAATTGCCGTCTCCAAGATTCACGCCATAGTGGTCGAGCGCGGCGTGATAACTGATAACATCACGGTATTTACTCACAATCTGCTCATAAGACGCAAGCGGTGTCGGGTTACCGCTGTATTTCAGTTCGTCGTTGCCGAGTTTCGTACCGACCATCAGCATCTTGCTACCCATACCACCCATCGTATCGCCCTCGTAGAACACGATATTGTCCGGCAGTTTGCTTGTGTCAAGCCCCGCGCCGATAAAAGGTTGCGCGTCAAGTTCCAGCATTACATCGTGGAGCGGACTTTTGCCGTAATCTTTGCTCCAAATGAAGCGCGCCGTATCATCCGGAGCGGACAGCGACCAACCGCCGTTCGTGTCGTCGGGAGTGACTTTATCGCCGACCGCGTCCAAGAGCGCGGAAAACGATGTTATGGACTCCTTGCCGACCACATCCAGTGATTTGAGGCCGGAGCAGGCGGAGAAAGAAAATGCGACAATGGCGGCCGCGCAAATCAGAAGGACTGATATCAGTTTCTTTTTCATTATTACGCAGCCTTCCTTTCTTCGTACTCAGTGAAGTTACTCGAATTTACCGGTACGTTATTATGCGCCGCTTTAAATCTTTTCAAACGCAAAGCGTTTGTTAAAACGGAAACCGAACTCAAACTCATTGCCGCCGCCGCGAAAATTGGGTTCAGCAGAGGTCCGCCGAACAGATACAATACTCCCGCCGCGATTGGGATTCCGACGACATTGTATCCGAACGCCCAGAACAGATTTTGTTTGATGTTGCGTATGGTGCGCTTAGAAAGGTTGATCGCGGTCGGAACGTCCATCAGGTCGGAGCGCATTAGCACAATGTCCGCGCTTTCCATCGCTACGTCCGTGCCGGAGCCTATCGCGATACCGATATCGGCCTGCGCGAGCGCTGGCGCGTCGTTGATGCCGTCGCCGACCATCGCGACCTTGCGGCCTTCTTGCTGCAACTTTTTAACTTCATTGGATTTGTCCTGCGGCAATACCTCGGCGAGAATGCGGTCAATTCTGACTTGCTTTGCTATCGCGGCGGCGGTCTTTTTGTTGTCGCCCGTTATCATCGCAACCTCAATGCCCATATTGTGCAGGCTCGCGATAGCAGCCTTACTTGAGGCTTTCATCACGTCTGCCACAGCTATGATACCAGCCAGCCGCCCGTCAATGGCGACGTACATAGGCGTTTTGCCCTCTTCCGCCAATTTGTCCGAATCGGTTTCCAATGCCGTAAGTACGATATTCCGCTCGTCCATCAACTTGTGGTTTCCAGCTAGTATGGTTTTCCCGCCTATTTGCGCCTCAATACCGCGCCCCGTTATGGAGTCAAAGCGGTCTACTTTTAACAGTTCCAAGCTTTTGTCCTGCGCTCCCAAAACAATCGCTTGACCGAGCGGATGTTCCGATTTTTTCTCAGCCGAAGCTGTAATTTGCAGGAGGTTGTCGGCATCCGCGCCCTCCGTCGTCAGCACATCTGTCACGGTCGGTTTACCTTCGGTTATGGTGCCGGTCTTGTCAAACACGATCGTGTTGATTTTGTGCGCGGTTTCAAGCGCCTCGCCGCCTTTGATAAGTATGCCATTTTCCGCGCCCTTGCCCGTGCCGACCATAATCGCCGTCGGTGTCGCCAAGCCCAAAGCGCAAGGGCAGGCAATAACAAGGATAGATATGAATATCGTCAGTGCAAACTCAATGTCACCGCCGCTGCCGAAGTACCACGCAATCCCTACAGCCAGCGCGATAGCGCACACGATAGGCACAAAGTAACCGGATACGATGTCCGCCATCTGCGCGATAGGCGCTTTGCTGCCCTGCGCGTCCTCTACCAACTTAATGATTTGCGCCAGCGCCGTGTCACTGCCGATTTTCTCGGCTCTGAACTGGACAGTACCCGTGGTATTGAGTGAAGCGGCGTACACCGCGTCGCCCGTTTTTTTATCCACAGGCATACTCTCGCCCGTCAGCATAGACTCGTCAACGGAAGTGTGCCCGTCAACAACCGTGCCGTCAACAGGGATTTTCGCGCCAGGCTTTACGACAATAACGTCGCCTATTTCCACTTCCTCAATGGGAATTTCTTTTTCCGCTCCGTCCTGCGTAATAATCGCCGTTTTCGGGGCAAGCCCCATCAGCTTCTTAATAGCTTCGCTTGTGCGCCCTTTTGACGCGGCTTCGAGCGACTTACCCAGCAGTATCAGCGTGATAATTACGCCCGCAGTTTCAAAATAAAGCGCTTCCACCGCGCCAAACCCACCGGTCGCGATTTGCCAAGTGTTCCAGATACTATACAGCACAGCGGCGCTCGTTCCGATTGCGATGAGCGAGTCCATATTAGGACTTCGCTGGATCAGCGCCTTGAACCCGACTGTATAGAATTTATAGCCCACGCCGATAACCGGAATGACCAGTATCAGTTCCAAAAGCGCGTAGATAAGCGGGTACGCCATCGGGTCAAGGCCGGCGGGGAACGGAAGTTGAACCCATGTAAGCATCGGAACCATCGCGATATACAAAAGCGGCAGACTGAACACTGCGGAGATGGCGAACTTTGTCCACAAAGTCCGGAGCTCTTTTTGCTTACGCGCCCTATCTTCGTCCGCAGCGTCTGAGCCCACAATTTCCAGCGCCTTGTAGCCGGATTTTTCGATAGCGTTTTTCATCACAGACACGCGTACCTTTTTAGGTTCGTAAATGACAGCCGCCTTTTCGGTGGCCAAATTCACCGACACATTGGTCACGCCATCCAGTTTCCCGATTACCTTTTCGAGCCTTTGCGCACAGGCGGCGCAAGTCATGCCGCCAATTGGAATCGTAACATTTGCTTTGTTGGTACTTTCGACCACCTCATACCCGATTTTGTGGACAGCTTCTTTGATCGTGGGAAGCTCTAACGCGGCTGTATCATATTCCACAAATAGCTTTTCGCTCGCAAAGTTTACGCTGGCCTGCCCGATACCGGACAGCTTCCGCACGGTCCGCTCTATGCGCTGGGCACAAGCCGCGCAGGTCATGCCCCTGATACTCAATACTTGATTTTCCACTTACGGATCACCTCACTTGTAGAAATTAGTTTTTATTATCTTTTAAAAACCTTACCGCTATTATAACTATAAAAATCTATTTATCAAGTACATACTTTATTGTGCTATACTATATAAAATAATAGTAATGGTTTTATGCGTTTTTGTTTGGTGAGGCTATATCTATCGCGCGCATCGCCAACTTCCGCAAGTACAGTAACAGTATGTATGAAACATATATTACTCTGCCTCAGTTCTTTTGCAATTTTTCATTTCACTGCTGCTTTTGTGTAAAATTCCAATTGGAACTTGACACTTTGAAACCCTCACACTATAATTGTATCCATAATATTTTTTTGTTCAAGTACCTACTATATAGCATTATACTATCAAAAAAGTAAGTAACGGAGGATTACGATGAAAAACTGCGCCTGTTCTAACCTGAATTGCCCCGTTGACGCTACGTTGCATTTGATCGGCGGTAAGTACAAATCACTGATCCTTTGGCATCTGACCGGCAGCGTCTTGCGTCACGGCGAACTTCAAAAATTAATCCCGCAAGCCACGCCCAAAATGCTCACACAACAGCTCAGGGAATTGGAAAAAGATAATCTGCTGTCCCGCAAAGTCTATCCCGTAGTGCCGCCGAAAGTGGAATATTCACTAACGGATTTCGGTAAGAGCCTGATGCCTATTCTTACCGCCATGTACAATTGGGGCGCGGCTTACATGCGGGATAACGGCCAAGAAATTGGATGCTCTATGAAGCTACCCGCCGAAATGCTTTAATACGCTGTTTTCCAATTCGCGAAGATAACTTTCGCCTCAGCCAAAAACTCGTTGGAAATGGTTATAGTTTCGTCGGATACGTTTTTATTTTCCGGTAATATGGGTACGGGATTGCATCCGCCTGACTGCACTTCCACCTGGTCCATACGGAAACGGTTCCCGCAGTTTTGGCATACTAAAACATTTCTATCCTGCTTGTAATAGCCTCGGCCGGAATCATAACATACCTGGCAGGTGTTGAAAGCGGTGCGGATAGTTCCGTCCGGTGCTTTCACCGCGATGACCTCCAGTCTGGTCCCGTTTATTTCGACCGGATAAAATTTGGCGTTTGCTGATATTTCGCTGACGGGAATCACCAGATCGCTGTCTTTGGCGACCGCAGAGTTGGTATTCCTTGCATTCTCGTCCGAACTGGAACTGCTGCTGCAGCCTTGAAATATTAAGATGACCGCTATAACAGTGATTATGACCATAACTCCAGTCGATATCCGTATTCCCTTTCGTGTTTCTGCAGGTACTTTGCTCATCTGGTTTTCGGCATTTTGAGACTGCTTATTATAGTTCTGTGACATGGGGTTACCTCCTGGTGTATAGGTTTTTTCAGCATAACATAATGACCAAGTAACTATTTTGGCCCTCGGTCGGACTCATTTCTGTTTTCCGGTTTATCCCGCATAAAAACCATAGCGGCAACAATTCCTGCAATGGGAAGTATACAGTGCCAGTGGCTGAATAAAAATTCCATAACTAAGTTACACCCCCTTTCTTTGTTGTTTTTTGTGCAGCAACAGTTCGAGCCGTTGCCATTATCAGTTAGCTTGAAGCGTAAGTACCGCTCCACGCAATCGTCAATTCATATTAGTTTTTATTAGATTAGTTTATGCATAAGGATAATTTTTACACCCTGGGCTTGTTCTTGCAAAATCATTTTTTATGCGTTTATATTTCCCTCTCCTTAATGGCAGCTCGGTGTGCTACCGCTCTCAAAAATCTCCGGTGGGTAAATTAACGTTTCGTAATCCGCTGCCTCCGCTTTGATGGCCGTTTCGTCTATCGCCCCCAAATCATCAACTACTTTAACGTATCCATAAAATGTATTGTCGCCATTCGAAAACGCGAAATCCTCTGTAGGGAACAAATAAAGCGGGTTTTCGCCGGCCAGCAGATCCAGTTTGGTGTTGTAATATGGTACGAGCATAGTGAGATTGCTATCAGCCGTCGACACATTATTGACAGTCCACTCTACATCTATTCCGGCCTGAACCACAATGATTGCCGGGGTGTATCCGCTGCCATCAGTCAAATCAATAGATACGCGCTGGATATTGTACTTGGAACCGTTCGCCTCAATAGTTCCAAATTCGGCGGTCGCCAGCATATTTGTCGGTATGGCAATATTAGCCGGAGCTGACGCTGAATAATTAACAGACGGTTCGTAACTTGTCTCCTCATCTGACGACGTGGCCGAAGGGGTTCCATCTGCTGTTGCATCTTCTTCAAGCACTGTGATGGAACTGCGTATCATTCCCATCCAACAACTGTACGCGAACTTGCCTGTGGTTGTGGGTGTGAACTCAATCACGTTCTCCCCGGTCTTGAATTGGTGTTCAATCCCGTATTCCCGGATAAATATGCGGTTGTTGCAGCCGTTAATACTTCCTTGCGGCGCGTCTATCGTCCATTTGACAGGTATGCCGGCCTGAACGGTAATCGCGGGATAACGCCCTGATTGGAGGGTACTGTTCACGATTTGATACCCATCTTCAATGATTAATTCTGACGCGTCCGCTGTTCCGCCTGCCGAAGAGCTGGATAAAAACGCAAGCGACAGCCCTGACAAATTCCAACCCTGCGAAAACATTGACAAGCCAAGAACTACAACTAACGCGGCCCCGATTGTCATAACTTTATTGGTAAACTTTTTGCTTAGTATGGAACTAAACGCTCCCAGCCCAAACATAAGAGGAACAGTTCCAAGGCTGAATAAGAGCATCGACAGTGCGCCTTCAAGCGGGCTGCCCGTAGACAGCGCGTAAATTTGCATAGCTTGCAGCGGGCCGCAAGGCATAAGCCCGTTTAATAGTCCGATGATTAAAGGGCTTTTGGATTTTCCTTTTTCAGCGTCAATCTTTCGCGCTAAAACTTTCGGCATCCTTGGTGTAAATTTGTATAGCCATGAAAAAATACCAAGCATATTAACGCCCATGATAATCATGAATACACCAGCGACAAGCTGAACAGAGCCTCTGAATGAATTTGTAAGAGTGAGCGCTGAGCCCAATGTGCCAACGATGCCCCCAATCATTGTATAGGAAATCACCCGGCCAGAATTATACAGAAAACTTGGTCGCAACGCCGTAAAGCGGTTATTATTTCCCTGCATATTCAATTTCGGTATGCACTGGGATAAATTAATACCGCCGCACATGGACACACAATGAACTGATGTCAAAAGGCCGATGATAAACAACATGCCGTAGCCCATGCCGGCCTCAGCGGTCGGAAAAATATTAAATATACCTGCCAAACCGGACTGACTGATGAGCATATAACCGGCGAGGATAATAATCAGTATGCCAACGGCCCTTTTGTTGGGAGGCGAAGATTGGTTGTCCGGCAGTACCTGATAATCCAGTTTTTCAATAATCGCTGTAATTTCTTGCATTGTGATAATATCCGTATCATAGGTGACATTAGCGGTTCCGGCGCTGTAACTGACATCAGCGGATTCAACCCCGCTTGTGTTCCGCAAATTCCGCTCAATTTTATTCTGACAGTTAATACAGGTCATGCCGCCTACACGCAGCTTTTTAGTTTTCAATCCTGATTCCATGACAACGATTGGCGCCTCCTTTTCAGATGATATTCAGTTTACTAACTAATTTTGTAGAATTTATGTGGACGCCAAAACTTATCCGGAAATTTTATTTTTTTATATGAAGAATTTATGAAGAAAGGAATTTTGCTCAGCATACCGATTGCCGGCACTGTCCCGATAGGAGGAAATGCCGTTATTATGGCGTCACTAAATATCCCTAAATTAAAAAACTTATAGTCATAAAAAAGGCTATTATATAATCGCGGCCCCGCTTAAATTTACTTACGCAAGCCTTTTGGAGTATCGGAACTCGCCGCCGAAAGCGACTGCGGAGCGTCTTTTTCCGGCTGCGCGCACGAAAGTCTTCTGCTAAATGTGATAAAATGGTATATTAATATAAATAAAAAACCAATTTATATTATACTATTATTTAATGGATATTTAACGGACAATTTATCCCGGCTAAGGGCCGCGAACTAGTTTTTGGAAATACACAGAAATACTTGCGCCATATACTAATAAAACCGTTTGGGTTTATACAACAGTTTATTAAAGCAGGAGGGATTTACATGCAAAACAAGATGACCTATTATATTACTACCCCTATTTATTATCCCAGTGACAAATTACATATCGGTCACGCCTATACGACGGTCGCGGCTGATTGTATGGCCCGCTTTAAAAGGATGCAGGGATTCGACGTTTTTTACGCGACCGGCACTGATGAACATGGACAAAAAATTGAAAAAACAGCGGCGGCTAAAAATCAATCAGCTATAGAATATGTGGATAACATTGTTGATAACATTAAGAAATTGTGGAAAACATTGTTGATAACCAATGATGATTTCATACGGACCACTGAAGCCAGGCACGAACAAGTGGTGAAAAAAATCTTTCAGAAAATATATGATCAAGGAGATATATACATTTCTGAATATGAAGGCTGGTATTGTACTCCCTGTGAAACTTTTTTTACCGAAAGGCAGTTGGAGGGCGGGAAATGCCCTGATTGCGGCCGGGAAGTCGAATTATTAAAAGAGGAAAGTTATTTTTTCAATATGTCTAAATATGCCCCTAAATTGCTGGAGCATATTGAAACGCATCCGGATTTTATACAACCGGAAGCAAGGAAAAACGAGGTGCTTAGCTTTATAAAAAGCGGCCTTGATGATTTATGCGTATCCAGAACGACCTTTAGCTGGGGGATACCGGTTCCGTTTAATAAAAAACATGTGGTTTATGTGTGGTTTGACGCCCTCATCAATTATTTAAGCATTGTAGGATTTGGCAGCGATGAAGAAAAGTTTAACAAATACTGGCCGGCAGACGTACACCTGATGGCAAAAGACATCATCCGCTTCCATGCTATCATATGGCCGGTTATATTAATGGCTTTAGGTACGCCTTTGCCCAGACAGGTTTGCGCTCATGGCTGGATTATGCTGGAAGGCGGCAAAATGTCGAAATCCAAGGGCAATGTCGTTGATCCCGCTGTGTTAGTGGAAAAATACGGAGTAGACGCGGTGCGCTATTATTTGCTCAAAGAACTTAGCTTTGGCCAGGACGGATATTATTCTGAAGAAATGCTGGTTAACAGGATTAACTCAGATTTAGCTAACGATTTAGGGAATTTAGTCAGCAGAACGGCAGCCATGCTGGAAAGATACTTTGATGGAATAGTCCCAACAGCAGAAACGGCTGAGGAACTGGATCAAACATTAATAAATCTGGGCGAAAAGGTTTATCGGGAAGCAACCGCTTTTTTGGAAAAGCTTGATTTTGCCAATTATATCGCGGCGGTACAAAAACTTATTGCCAGAGCTAACAAATATATCGACGAAACGGAGCCTTGGAAACTGGCGAAAGAACAAAGCCAAAAAAAACGCCTGGCTTCTGTGCTGTACAATTTAGCGGAAAGCATACGCAGAATAGTCATTTTATTAGCTCCAGCTATGCCTACACTGGCGTCAAGAACCAATGCGCAGCTGGAATTATTTGAAGATACGGAACAAATACGCTGGGAAGAAGCGTCGCAATGGGGCGTAGTTCGCCCGGGAAGCCGTACGCATAAGGCGCAGGCGCTGTTCCCGCGCATTGACGTTTCGGTATTGGGCAGGGAAGAAAAGCCGCCTTTCTATGAAACGGCGGAAAAGAAAATTGCAGAAGAGAAAAAAACGGGGACAGAACCCGCAGAACAAGATGAAATCACCATAGACGAATTTTCTAAAATGGATTTACGGGTAGTAAAAATCCTGGAGTGTTCCAGAATGGAGAAAACTGACAAGCTGCTGGTTTTGAAAGTAGATTTGGGCGGCGAAATAAGGACAGTAGTGTCCGGAATCGCCAAACATTATGAACCGGAATCTTTGATTGGCAAGAAAGTGGTTTTGGTAGCTAATCTTAAACCGGTCAAACTTAGAGGAACTATTTCTCAAGGAATGATTTTAGCCGCGTCGGATGAACAGCAGGGATTGGAAGTTTTAACTATTCAATCTGATTTAGCTCCGGGAGTAAAAGTAAGATAATTAATAAGGAAGGCGTTTTATGTTAATTGACTCACATGTTCATTTACAAGATAAAAAACTAATTTCTGATTTGCCTGTTATTTTAGCTAACGCTAAAGCGGCGGAAATAGATTATATGATTTGCGTAGGATATGATTATGCCAGCTCCTGTAAAGCGGTCGATTTGGCGCATAAATACAGCCAAATATACGCTGTTGTAGGAGTGCATCCGCATGACGCCGACACTTTGGATGAAAAAACTTTGTCGGAACTGTATGCTTTAGCGAAAAAACCTAAAGTCGTAGCTATCGGCGAAATGGGTCTGGATTATTATAGAAACCTGTCTCCGCAGGATCAGCAAAAAAAAGCTTTTATTTCCCAGATACATTTGGCTAAGGAATTATATAAACCTATTGTAATTCACGACCGGGATGCCCATCAGGATGTTTTAGACATTATAAAAAAAGAGAAGGCGGGAGTCAACCAGGGTATTATGCATTGCTTTTCGGGGCACCTGCCCTTCGCGATTGAAATTATGCAGCAAAACTTTTACATATCTTTCGCCGGGCCTATAACCTATAAAAACGCTAAAAAAACGCATGAAGTCGCGGCTAAAATTACCATGGACCGTATTTTAGTAGAAACAGACTGCCCTTATTTAAGCCCGGAACCATTGCGCGGCAAGCGTAATGAGCCGGCTAATGTAACGTATGTGGCGGCTAAACTGGCTGAACTGCGGCGCAAAAGTCTGCCGGAGGTGGAATACCTGACCAGCCGCAACAGCAAACAAGTTTTTAGAATAACTGGCTAGGTTTGCGAAACTTTAAAAGTACGTTACTGAACGGGCTTTTGAGGCGTTATCGCGCCGCTTACTAGCCGCTTACTAGGCGCGATAACGCTGGAAGTTTAGGCCAGGGCTTTTTTTAAGATGCGAAAATTTATACAATACATAGATAAAAGGTAATGATATACTATACAAAAAGAAAGGTGAATGAAACATGAAGAAACTTTTGACCGGATTATTAACGTTCGTTATAATAACTGCACTTGGCGCGTGTACTGCCGGGTCATCTGGTAATAATAATTCCAATGAAAAACCGTTGCCCGCTGACAACCAACCCGCACAAGAGCAGCCGAAACCAGAGGAACCAATAATTGACGCTGAAGGTTATACTAT
>JAISWS010000150.1 GCA_031270725.1 Syntrophomonadaceae bacterium
TATTTCTAATTTAATGAAAAAAGGGGCCATTTTAGGCAAAGGCTATATATTTCACTCCGGTAATATTGAATCTTCAATTCACATAATAGGAAGTTTTTGTTTAGAACTGCTTGCTAACGAAAATAAAAAAGGCTCAATAAAATTTGCGGAATTAGGCTCCGCTAAAAAAATAAAAGAGCTTTTGCGTGGTTTAGGTGTTAATATAAAAGTAATCAGTTTAACTGATATGGATGAAATAAATAAAATAGCGGCTGAAGGGTATGATTATGATCATAAAAAATGGCTGCGGTGGAAATATTGTTACATAGTCCGGGAATCCGGCTTTAATTGGCCTGAATATTATAAAAATCTCAATTTGCAGAAATTGTTGTTCCCCCAGAAGCATTGGGTACTGTTTACCGTGGAAACGCCGTCATCGTTAATGAACCGGTTTTTAGGCCGTGATTATGAGTTGACGACTGAAATAGGCGGCGGCCTTTTTCTTAAAGACGGACAAAACCCGCCGGAGTTTGTAAAGCCTTTGTCTTTGCTGGTTTTAGGGTTAAACGGCCCTTCCGGCATTCGGGAAATTTTAAATACGGTAAATTATTTGTGGGCGCGCAATATTATTGTAAGCGACGGCGATAACTTTTTGTATTATTATTATGAAAGCGCTTGGAGAGAATTGCTTCTGACGCCTCAGCAAAGATTTGACCCGGAACAGGATTTACCCTATATTTTGGGCGGAACGGTTTTTGCGCTCTCATCAGGCTATAATCTGCGGCAGGCGGTGCGCATTGCTCTGGGGACGACCAGGAAAAGATAAATTTTAAAAATACTTACCATTGAATGGCGGTTGATATAAATGGATCTGGGCGGTTTTTTACGTGAAACAAGGATAGAATTAGGCATATCCATTGAAGAAGTGGAAGAAGAAACCAAAATAAGGAAATATTATATAGAGGCTTTGGAGGATAATAATTTCGCGGTTCTGCCCCCGCAGGTGTACGCTTGCGGCTTTGTGAAAAAGTACGCGAGAGTTTTAGGTTTGGATTCCGAAGAAGTTGTCAGTGTATTTTCCGAGCTGGCCTATGGTAAAAACGGGGCGGATGAGCCGGATTTTGTCGCTGCCAATAACGATATGGTCTATAAGGATATAAATAAAATAGAAAACCGGGGCAGACGTTTCTTTTCGACCAGAAGCATCATATTCGCGCTTGTTTTTTTGGTGGCGGTTATTTGGCTGGGTAATAATTTGCTCAACTATATGATAGCGAACTGGAGGGACAAAGAGAATATCGACGCTCCAACGCCGCCCCAGCAGCCAATAACGGAATACGTAGATGAACAGCAATATCCTGAGGAGCCGCCGGTTTCAGAGGCGGAGACGCCTGAAGCGACGGTGGAGGGAGTTTCTGTGGAGGTGGAAATCACCGCTCAATGCTGGCTGACGGTGGTTGTGGACGGCCAGCAGGTGTTGGCGCAAATATTAAAAGCCGGTGAGCAAAGAAACTTCCAGGGGCAGCGGTCTGTTTATCTTAAAGCCGGAAATGCCGGAGGAATAACCGTACGCCATAAGGAAGAAATCTATGCGCCTTTAGGCGCGCCCGGAGCCGTAATTGACCGCACATTTACAGCGGATTAAATAATATTGGGGTTATGGATAATTGAGAGTTGGATTTATAAGTCTGGGCTGCGCTAAAAACAGAGTTGATACTGAAATAATGATGTCCGCGGTAAAAAAAGCCGGACATCAGTTAATTTTTCAGTTGGAAAAAGCGGAAATAGTAATAATAAATACCTGCGGATTTATAGAGGACGCCCAACAAGAAGCGGTCAACACTATTATCGAAACCGGAAAATTAAAACGGGACGGCATTATAAAATATATACTGGCGACCGGATGTTTGCCTCAGAGATTCGGCGGACAGCTGCTGGACGAGCTGCCTGAACTGGACGGCATTTTGGGGGTAGGCCATATTCATGATATAAACCAGGCCATACTTGAACTGGAGAATAATAACCGGCCTGTTTGTAAAATCGGGGCTATTCCGGCGGAGTTTACGGAAAAAGGGGACCGCGTATTAACTACCCCGCACGGGTCGGCCTATTTAAAAATAACGGAAGGCTGCGATAATCATTGCAGTTATTGCACTATTCCCTCGATCAGAGGCGGATTGCGCTCGCGGCCCTGGCCGGAGCTGCTGGAGGAAGCCGCTGGACTGGTTGAAAACGGGGTAAGAGAATTGGTCTTGATAGGGCAGGATACCGCTGTTTACGGTTTGGACTTATACAGGCAAAATTCTTTGCCGGATTTGCTGAAGAGGCTGGATACCATAGAAGAGCTGGATTGGATACGGCTGATGTATGTTCATCCGGCTCACCTGGATAAGGAAACCGTTCGGATATTAGCCCGGGACAATAAAATTATCCCTTACATGGACTGGCCGATTCAGCATGTGGCGGATCGGATTTTAAAAAAAATGAATCGTTCCTACGGCCGTAATTATTTGCGAAACACGCTGCGGGAGTTACGGGATAACATAGCGGGCTTAACCTTGCGGACTACGGTTATGGTAGGATTTCCGGGCGAAACGGAGGATGAGTTTAAAGAATTACGCGACTTTATTGGCGAAGCGGCTTTTGATTGGCTGGGCGCGTTTGCTTTTCAGAGCGAGGAAGGCACTCCGGCGTCGTTAATGGAAGAGCAAATTCCGGAGGAAATTAAAAACCGGCGTTTGGATGAAATACTGGGACTGCAAAAGAAGATTACCAGAGAGCGTAATGTACGAAGAATAAACAGCAGGCAGAAAATTTTGATTTCTTCCCGTCAGGACAAAAATTTGTACTTAGGGAGGGGCTATTTCCAGGCCCCTGAAGTGGACGGGCTTACATTGGTCAAATCCGCTGGAAAGCTGAAAAAAGGGAATATGGCCGAGGTTCTTTTGCAAGCGGTGCGGGCATATGATATGATCGGAGAAGTTGTTTATGATCTGGAACCTACCCAATAGCCTTACTTTTTTAAGAATAATCCTGATACCCGTTTTAATTGTTATGCTGTATATGAAAGGCCCTTACAATACATACGCGGCGGCCGCGATATTTATTATCGCCGCTGTGACAGACAGTCTGGACGGTTATCTGGCGCGGCGTTTCAACCAGGTCACCAAATTCGGGGTGATTATGGATCCGGTGGCTGATAAATTACTGATAACGGCCACTTTAATTTGTTTTGTCGAAACGCATGTAATCCAGGCCTGGATAGCCATTCTTTTTTTGGGGCGGGAGTTTGCCGTATCAGGGCTGCGCACCTTGAAAGCGGAAGAAGGGAGCATAATCGCGGCGAGCGTACTGGGAAAATCAAAAACCTTTTCTCAGATTGTCGCCATCACTTTTCTGATCCTGGAACCGGCCTATTACCAATTTTTCCCGTATCCTTTGGGAACCTGGATGTTATATATTGCTTTACTGATATCTTTATTTTCGGCGGTAGATTATTTTAAAAAATTTTTGTATGATAAATAAAAAAAATACAAACGCGGAAAATATTTTATAGCGCGGTGTCGCGGGGGTTATACGGGGAACCGGAGCGGAGGGGAAGGCGCGGAGTTTTATTTATCACGCTTTCAAAAGCGCGGTTTTAAGAAAAGAAAAACAATAAAAGAGCGATAAGCGGCTTGAATAAAATTAAAGCGTGCGGTAAAATATTTCTTGCGGCGGGGCATAGCGCAGCTTGGTAGCGCGTCTGGTTCGGGACCAGAAGGTCGCAGGTTCAAATCCTGTTGCCCCGACCATTAAGAAGTTCGGAAAGACTGGGATTTATAAAATCCTGGTCTTTTTGTTTTTTACCTTAAAATGCTTAAATGCCAGGAGTTTTGTCAAAAGTTTTTCAGGAGCGATTGCTCTGTTTTCCGGCGGCGGCCGCTTCCGGTTGTTTCATAAATAAAAACCGCGCGGCGCGTGGCAAAACTGGCTGACGCGGGAGGATGTTAACTTATGCGAAGCATTTTGATTGTATTAGGATGACAGGACCATCCGGCGGGAACTGAAAATTCTTTGGGAAAAATACAGATATAAAATAATAGCCACGGACAATTTTGAGGATGCGGTTGGCTTTGCGCTGGCTTCCGCGCCGCGTCTGGTTCCGCCTGATATTGATCTGCCGTTTTATAACGGATTTTATATCTGCCGGGAACCGCGCAGCCACTCTAAAACGCCGGTCATTGTGGTGACAAGACGGAACGGCGAAATGGGCGGCGAAAACAGCCTGAACCGTGGCCGCGTTTAAATAAGCCGCGTTTTATTGGATAAAATACGGCTTATAATGATAAAATATGAAAAAATTCATTTAAACGGGTCGTTTATATGAAAGAGGTATAAAATATGAATGTATTATCGCGGGAAAACGTTATGAAAGGGTTAAGCGGCAATCAGTTAAAAATAATAGGCGTAATTTTAATGGTTATTGACCATCTGCACCAGATGTTTTGGCTACAGGGCGTGCCGGACTGGTTCACATGGCTGGGACGGCTGAGCGCTCCTATTTTCTTATTCTTATGCGCTGAAGGGATGGTTCACACCAGCAGCCGTAAAAAATACCTGCTGCGCCTGCTGATAGGCTTCGAATTCATGAACGTTATGAGTCGGCTTATAACTTATTTTATGCCGAATGAAAATGTAGTGCTGATGAACAATATATTCGGAACCCTTTTTGTCGCCGCGCTGTATATGGTGTTTACGGATATGCTGGTCAAAGGCGTGAAGGATAAAAAGCCGGGGAAAATAATTTTTTCCGCGCTGCTGATGTTATTGCCTTTGGTAATAGGGCTGCTTAACCTCTGGGTGATAGAATCCCTTCTGAAGTACGAACCCGCGCTGCCTATAAAATTTATACAGGCGGCGGTGTTTGCTTTGGGGCTTATTCCGAACCTCATATTCGTGGAAGGCGGTTTCGCGATAGTGTTTTTAGGGGTCTTATTCTATATATTCAGGGAAAAGCTGGTAATGCGGATAATAGCGCTCGCGGTAGTCGCTATGCTGTCGTTCGGTACGTCGGACACGGTACAATGGATGATGGTGTTCGCCGCGGTATTTTTCCCGTTGTATAACGGCGAAAGGGGCGGGGGCGGCAAATACTTTTTTTACGTCTTCTATCCCGCGCACATCTACGTCCTGTATATAGCCGCCTGGTTTATATACCGGTGAGCGTTAGGGTTTTCCGCCTGTCCGCCGACAGGCGGGTAAAAGCGGATCGGCCTGTCTTCCGAAAGGGGGTTAATACCCGTTTCCTTCGTGCCCCTTCGGGTATCTGCCCGGACGCGGCCGGAATTTTCAATCGGACACGGGTATAAAACAGCCGCCGGGAATCTGTGCCGCCGCTTTGCGTTTCACGGTATGGAGCTTCACAGTATGGAGGAAGCGGCGGCCGGGCCGGCATATGAGGTTTTTTAGTTATCCGGCCTCTTTTGTTCCAAAGCATGTTTTAATTTATCGCCCAGGCTTTGCCCGAAATCCTGCCGTTCGCCGCTGTAACGCTCCAAAAGGCGGCGGTCTACACGTTCCTTTTTAAAAACGTCCTGCTCTCTGGGCTTTTCCGGCTGGCGGAAGCCGCAAGCGCGGTCAGGGCAGACGAGCAGACGGCCTTGCTTGGAATTGACCAGAGCCATATACTTGCCGCATTGAGGGCATTTGTGCTTGGTCAGGTTATCCTGATGATACTGGCTTTGGTCAGCTTTTATGGAATTTATCATTTCTTTGGTAACATCGACAATGCCGGCGATAAAAGCCTCCTTGCGCATTTGTCCCCTGGAAATATTAGTCAGGCGCTGTTCCCATTCCGCGGTAATATCAGGTGAACGCAAATTTTCAGGCGCCAGGGCGATCAGCTGCACCCCTTTGGAAGTAGGGAAAAGCTGCTTGCCGTTCCGTTCAATATAAAAATTACCGAACAGTTTTTCAATAATCTCGGCTCGCGTAGCCGGAGTACCCAAACCGCTGCCTTTCATACTTTCGCGCAGTTCCTCGTCCGCGATGAATTTACCGGGGCTTTCCATAGCGGTCAGCAGCGTCGCTTCCGTATAACGGGCCGGCGGTTTAGTCTTAGCGTTTCGCGTACGGCAGGCGCGGACGGTTTTTTCCCGCCCTTTCTTTTGCTCCGGCAAAGACTGTTCGCGCGTATCTTCTTCCTGTTCGTCCGCTTCTTCCGCTTTATTAGTTACTTTGCGCCATCCCCAGTCCTGAACCACCTTACCTTTGGAAATAAATATTTCACCGTTTACCACTGTGGTAAGAGTAGTTTGATTGTACAGATACGGGGGATACAGCACCGCTATAAACCTGCGGGCGATTAAATCGTACAGCTTTTTTTCATCAATGTCCAAAGCGCCCAGGTTAAGCTGCTGCTCGGTGGGGATAATAGCGTGGTGGTCCGATACCTTGCCGTTATCCACAAAACGCTTGCCCGGATTAAGCCTGGCGCTGAGCAGAGGCTTTATAAAGGCGGCGTAAGGCCCGGTATTCATGGCCCGCAATCTCCCGGGCAGCGTCGGCACGATGTCCGAGCTTATATAACGGCTGTCGGTGCGGGGATAGCTGACTATCTTATGTACTTCATACAAATCCTGGAGGATAGACAGCGTCTTTTGCGCCGACCAGCCCAAGCGCCGGTTGCCGTCCCGCTGAAGCTCCGTCAGGTCATACGCCAGAGGCGGGGGCACGCTTTTAGCTTCCTTTTTAATTTCAGTAATCTTGCCGGTTCCGGCTTTTACTTTTTCCGTTACGGCTTCCGCCCGGGCTTTGTCAAATATTCTCCCCTGCCCTTTCGCATCCCGCCAGTCTCCGAAATAATCGTCGAAATCCGCTTGAATAGTCCAGTAATCTACCGGCTGAAACTTCTGAATTTCTTCCTCGCGGCGCACTATCATCGCTAAAGTCGGAGTTTGCACTCTTCCGGCCGTTAACTGGGTATCAAACTTACAGGTCAAGGCGCGGGTTACATTGAGGCCTACCAGCCAGTCGGCTTCCGCCCTGCTCAAAGCGGCGGCGTACAGATTATCATATTCTTTCCCGGGTTTTAAAGCGGCAAAACCTTCTTTGATGGCGGTATCGGTCTGGGAGGAAATCCACAACCGGCGCAGAGGTTTTTTGCATTTAGCGTGCGTGATAATCCAGCGGGCCACCAATTCCCCTTCCCGTCCGGCGTCAGTGGCGATAATAATGTCTTTAACGTCCTGCCGGTGCAGCAAATCCTTTACGACCCGGTACTGGGGGGCGGTATTTTTAATAACCTTGAGCTTCATAGGCTGGGGCAGCATCGGCAATTGATTCATATTCCAGTATTTCAGCTTCTCGTCGTAATCGTGCGGCTCGGCCAGAGTTACCAGATGGCCCAGCGCCCAAGTGACGACATAATCATTTCCTTCTATGTAGCCTTTTTGTTTTTTAGCGCAGCGCAGAACTTTTGCCAGGTCGCGGGCGACGCTGGGTTTTTCAGCCAATACCAGTGATTTCATAATCGTTCTCCTTCACAGAAACTATATAAGGGGCCTCTGATAGCTCGCGGCGCGACGGAAATATACGGCACTATTTATTAAAGCTTCCCTACAATTTATTATAGCTGATGTGTGTAAATCTCACCAACAATTTGGAATTTTTTCAGAACTATTATAATTCATATTTACATAAGCGCAAGCTGCTGGTAAAATTATGAGGAATATTGTTATACCCGTGTTCGGTTGAAAATTCCGGCCGCGTCCGTGGCCGGGCAGATACCCGGAGGGCGCGGGGGAAACGGGTGTTACCCTCCTTTCGGAGGACAGGCCGGGTCGCTTTTACCCGCCTGCCGGCGGACGGGTGGAAAATCTTAATGCCCGCCGGTATAGTGGACGCGCGAAAAAAACATATGAGGAGCGATATAGATGAAAATACCCACAAAATTATATTTGGACGAGACTCAAATCCCCCGTCAATGGCTGAACATCAGAGCCTTTATGAAGACGCGGCCGGCGCCTTTGCTGAACCCCGGCACTTTGCGTCCGGTAACTTTGGAAGAGCTGAACGGGATATTCTGCGAGGAGCTTTCTAAACAGGAATTGGACGGCGTAACGCCTTATATCGACATACCTGAGCCGGTGCTGGAATATTATAAAATGTTCCGCCCTTCGCCTTTAGTGCGCGCCTATTCCCTGGAAAAGGCTTTAGGCACTCCGGCTAAAATTTATTACAAATTTGAGGGCAATAATACTTCCGGCAGCCACAAATTAAATTCGGCCGCCCCTCAGGCTTATTACGCCAAAGCGCAGGGCATGACCAAACTTTCCACGGAAACCGGCGCCGGACAGTGGGGTACGGCGTTGGCGATGGCGTGCGCTTATTTCGGCATAGATCTGACGGTTTTTATGGTAAAGGTGAGTTCGGAGCAAAAACCTTACCGTAAAGCCATAATAGAAACCTACGGAGCCGACCTGATTCCAAGCCCCAGCGATAAAACCGGGGTAGGGCGCGCTTTATTGGAAGAATTTCCCGATACCGGCGGCAGTTTAGGCTGCGCTATTTCGGAAGCGGTAGAATTTGCGGTCAGCACGGAAAAATGCCGCTATGTTTTAGGTTCGGTACTCAATCAGGTGCTGCTGCATCAGAGCGTCGTCGGCCTGGAATTAAAAACCGCGATGGACATAATAGGGGAGGAACCTGACGTAATCATAGGATGCGCCGGAGGCGGCTCCAATCTGGGCGGCCTGGTCTGCGCTTACATGAGCGGGCGTTTGCGGGGCCGGAACAACATCCGCTTTATCGCGGTGGAACCCGCTTCCTGTCCCAGCTTTACCCGGGGGCGCTTTGCTTATGATTTTTGCGACACCGGGAAAATAACCCCGCTGGCGAAAATGTATACCCTGGGCCACGGCTTCATACCGGGCGCGAACCACGCGGGAGGGCTGCGCTACCACGGCATGTCGCCGATACTGTCCCAGCTTTATAGTGACGGATATCTGGAAGCCCGGGCTGTCGAACAGACCAAAGTTTTTGAAGCGGCGTCCCTGTTCGCCCGCCATGAAACCGTTCTGCCCGCGCCGGAATCCGCCCACGCCGTCCGGGTAGCCATTGACGAAGCTCTGGCCTGCAAGGAAAGCGGAGAAAGCAAAACCATCGTTTTCGGCCTGACCGGTACCGGTTATTTCGATATGCGGGCGTACCAAAGCTATAATTCAGGGCAGATGGCGGACTTTATCCCCGATGACGGGGAATTACAGCGGAGTTTGGCGGGACTGCCCTCGGTTGACTGAGCGGCGTCCGGCGGGTACTTTTTAAATTACTAAAAAAAGACGGTTTATCGCGGGCCGTCTTTTTTAGCCGGAAAAAACCGGTGGATTTTTGGAGACCTTCTTCCTCGCGGTATATATTCCGGTTTTGTTAATTTACGGTTTCTCGTTTTATCATGTGTTCCGCGTCCGGCGCGGCGTTATCGCCCCTGATCCAGACGGCTGATTTCAGCTTCCAGCAGTTCTTTGAGTTTCCGCGTTTCCGCTTCGGTCAGCGTGACGCCTTTCCCCATCCGTTCATGATTTTCGCTCCAGTCGCGGATATCGTATTTCGGCTCGCCGCCGTTCCAGCTCACCTGGTTAAATTCTTTCCGCCAGGCTCTGCCGCTCTCGGATATAAAGCCCAGCTGGGCGGTAATTTCATATTTAAAGTCGTTCCGGTTTGCCGCCATGGTATTTTCCTCCTGATCATACGGGTATTTATAATTTATAATGGTACTTTTTCCACCCGCCGGCCTTTTTTTCCTTCCGGGCGGCTTATTTTTTTTATGCTCGGCGGGGCCCGTTTTCCAGCGCCGATAAAAATATTATTTTTTCCGCTGGCGCGGGGGAGGGGTTCTCCGGCCGCGTGTGCGCTCGTAAAGCGTCCGTTCGGAAACGCCGCACAGCGCGGCGGCCTGGGAAGCGTTGATTTCGCCGGAGCGCCAGCGGCGGTAAATATCCTCGAAGTCGTCAGGCAGTACCAGCGGCTCTCTGCCGAAACGGACGCCCCGTGCTTTGGCGGCCGAGATGCCTTCCGCCTGACGCTGGCGGATATTGTCGCGTTCCATCTGGGCGGCGAAGGATAAGACCTGCAGGACTAGGTCGCTGATGAACGAACCCAGCAGGTCTTTGGCGTGAGCGGTATCCAGGAGAGGCATGTCCAGCACCTTTATATCCGCGCCGGCTTCGACGGTGATACGCCGCCATTGCTCCCGCACTTCGGCGTAATCGCGTCCCAGGCGGTCAAGGGATTTTATGATGAGTAAATCGCCGGGGCGCAGCCGTTTTACCAGGCGCCGGTAGGCCGGACGGTTGAAATCCTTGCCGCTCTGCCGGTCCACATAGAGATTGCGGGCGGGGATGGCAAAGGGCGCGAGAGCGATGCGCTGGCGCTCGTCGTTCTGGTCGGCGGCGGAAACGCGTATATAGCCAAAATATCGCATAAAAGGTTCCCCTTTCGAAAAAAATTGCTAAGTTTTGCTAATATTTTTTTGCAAGAGAACGATAACTATTGTATAATAAAACAAATAATATCGGGCGAGTTCCGCAGATAAGTATACTTTTTCGCGTTACCTCTTC